>CAYVDE010000017.1:31357-40489 GCA_964450535.1 uncultured Desulfobacterales bacterium | reverse complement strand
GGTTTCAGGTGCCTTCGTGATGGACGGTTTGGGCGATCCAGCCCGAACACCGAATCCCGCTATTCAGCGGGAAACACTTGAGTTTTCGTAACCGACAACATGTTGTCGTTCCAGCGGCCCTAAGGGCCTAACAGAAAAGAAAGATTAAATGAAAGAGCCGCTGCCGCGAAGACGGAGAGTCCCCTGAAGGCTCGAACTGTTAAGCGGTTTTGAGTGTGAACGCGGGTTATAACTACACAATAACCGGGGTAACCGGCCTCCCGGTCGCGTGAGTTCTAAACAATCTGCGTTGGGAATCGGAAACGGATTATAAGGAATCTTTTATTCCAGGTCAATTCATTCGTGTTGGCCTCGTAAAAAGCCCCTCAAAACCATCAGCCTCACCTTCACTTTTTTCCCTTGATCCTTCAAATAGAGAGTGTTAAAGAAAATAGTTTTATATTTTACAGGCTGCCGGTATCGGCCTCGAAGAGGCGGGACGGCCGCCATCAAAATCCACACGTTCAGAAATGAGCCCGGTGCGGCGACTGCACATCTGAACGGAGGAACAACCGGGCCGGGGGCCGACCCCCCGAGGCCAGACAGGAGGAAGGCATGGCACCATCGATCGGTATGAAGCAGATGCTGGAGGCCGGTGTTCATTTCGGACACCAGACTAGACGCTGGAACCCCAAAATGAAGCCCTACATCTTCGGGGCCCGCAACGGGATTCATATCATAGACCTCCAGAAGACCGTCAAGCTTTTTGACAAGGCTTACAAATTCGTGGTCAAGACCGTGGCAGACGGCTACCCGGTCCTTTTCGTGGGGACCAAAAAGCAGGCCCATGACTCCGTTGTAGAGGAAAGCGAGCGCTGCGGCATGTTTTATGTGGTCCATCGCTGGCTGGGCGGGACCTTGACGAACTTCCAGACAATTCGAAAGAGCATCAACCGGCTGAAAGAGCTGGAGACCATGAAGCGCGAAGGAACCCTGACCCTGTACACCAAAAAGGAAGCCCTTAAGATGGAAAAGGAGATGGTGAAGCTGGAAAAAAATCTGGGCGGGATCAAAAATATGGACGAACTGCCCGGCGCCGTCTTCATCGTGGACCCCAAAAAGGAACACATCGCGCTACGCGAGGCACGTAAACTGGGGATTCCCGTGGTGGCCATCGCGGACACCAACTGTGACCCGGATGAAATCGACTACATCATTCCGGGCAATGACGATGCCATCCGCGCAATCCGCCTGATATGCTCCAGGATATCCGACGCCTGCATTGAGGGGCACGGCATTGCGGAGGAGCGCCTTAAGGCTGAAGCCGAGGCCCAGGCCGCAAGGGAAAAGGAAGCCGAACAAGAGCATGTTCAAGAGACCAGCCGGGAAGACACCGAAGGGGGACCCGAAGTCATAGTAGTAAGCAAAAAACAGGCACCTGAAATTGAAGAAATAACCACGGAGGAGTAGGCTTTGGAAATCACAGCTGAACAGGTAAAGGAATTGAGAGACAAAACCGGGGTCGGAATCATGGATTGCAAAAAGGCCCTGGCGGAGTGCAATGGTAATTTACAAGAGGCCGTGGATTATCTTCGAAAAAAAGGGATCGCCACGGCGCAAAAGCGGGGGGGACGAACCACTTCAGAGGGCCAGGTGGCTTCGTACATCCATGCCGGAGGAAAGATCGGCGTACTGATCGAGATCAACTGCGAGACGGATTTTTCCGGCAAGACCGACGACTTTTCCGAATTCGCCAGGAATATCGCCATGCACATCGCCGCAACAAACCCCATCTCCCTGGACCGCGACAGCCTACCCCAAGATGTCCTCGACCGCGAACGCGACATCTACGCGACCCAGGCAAAAGACTCCGGCAAACCTGAAAATATTATCGAAAAAATCGTGGACGGCAAAATGAACAAGTTCTACTCGGAGGCCTGTCTCCTGGAACAACCTTACGTGAAGAACCCGGACATAACCATTCAGGACCTGGTTAATGAGATGATGGCCAAGACCGGTGAAAACATAGTGATAAGGCGATTCACCCGATATCAGCTGGGAGAAGAATCCTGAACGACCACGCAAATGCCCTGCCTCGATTCAAGAGGGTCTTGCTCAAGCTGAGTGGAGAGGCCCTTGTGGGAAAGGGCTCGTTCGGCGTTGATCCGAGCATGCTTAACGAAGTGGCCGAAGAAATCCGCCTTGTCCATGACCTGGGAGTGGAACTGGCCCTGGTGGTGGGCGGGGGCAACATCTTTCGCGGCCTCAACTCTTCGGAGTACGGCATCAAGCGCGTGCCCGCGGATCACATGGGAATGCTGGCCACGCTTATCAATGTAATCGCCCTGGGCGAGGCCTTGAACGGATCAGGAGTAGAGACCCGGGTCATGTCGGCTATAGACATCAACAAGATCGCCGAACCCTACATCCGCAGCCGGGCCGTGAACCACCTCGAAAAGGGGCGTGTCGTCCTCTTCGGCGCCGGAACCGGCAACCCCTATTTCAGCACTGATACGGCCGCGGCCCTCCGGGCCATGGAAATCGACGCCGAGGTACTGTGCAAGGCGACCAAGGTGGACGGCGTATTTGACCGCGATCCCGTTCGACATCCCGACGCCCGAAAGTACGACCGGCTTTCCTACCGGGAGGTGCTGGAGAAAAAACTGCAGGTCATGGACATGACGGCCGTGAGCCTGGCTATGGGGCAGGAACTGCCGATCATCGTATTCAACCTGCTGGTCAAGGGAAGCATCAGGCGCGTCATGTTTGAAGAAGGTATGGGGACAATCATCTCGGGAGGACTATCATGAAAGAGGAAATCCTGGACGAGGCGCGGGAAAAAATGACTAAAAGCGTGGAAGCCCTGAAACGCGAATTCAACCGGATTCGCACGGGAAGGGCGTCCACCGCGCTCCTTGACGGAATCAAGGTGGAGTGTTACGAGAGCCGGATGCCTCTGGACCAGGTCGCTTCCCTTTCCATTCCCGAAAGCCGTTTGATCACCATCAAACCCTGGGACCAGTCAATCATCGGGGAGATCGAGAAGGCGATTCTCAAGTCGGAACTGGGGCTCACCCCAATGAACGACGGAAAGATAATCCGTATCTCCATCCCCCCGCTGACCGAGGAGCGCCGCAAAGAACTGGCCAAACTCGCCCGGAAAATGGCCGAGGAGGCGAAAATAGCTGTTCGCAATCACCGCAGGGACGCAAACGAGATGCTAAAGGAGCTCAAGAACGAAAAGGAGATCTCCGAAGACGAGATGTTCAAGGCCCAGGATGATGTCCAGAAGCTGACTGACGAATTCATCAAGAAGGTGGATGAAGTCACGGCGGAAAAAGAAAAGGAAATAATCGAGTTCTGATTGCAGCCTTCCCCGCGCCATGGTCCGTGAAAAGGGCAGCGGTTTACCGAAATGCGCGGATGTCCACGTGCGCACCTCAGTCTCCGGATTCAATCATGCCGATAATCGATCCAAAAGCTATCCCCCGTCACGTTGCGGTCATCATGGACGGAAACGGCCGGTGGGCAAAACAAAAGGCCATGAATCGCATCCGCGGTCACGAGCAGGGCTCTGAATCAGTCAGGGAAATCGTGAGGGCCTCCAGGGAAATCGGGATCGAATATCTGACCCTCTACGCCTTTTCCGAGGAAAACTGGAACAGGCCCGCGTATGAAATTCAGGCCCTCATGGGCCTGCTCAAAAGGTTTTTGAAATCCGAACTCCAGGAGATGCTTGAAAACGGGATCAGGCTTCACACGATCGGCCGCACAGACAAGCTGCCCAAAGACGTCAGAAGCACCCTTTTAGAGACCATCGAACGGACTCAACACAATCAGGACATGGTCCTGACGCTGGCCCTCAGTTACGGGGGACGTCAGGAAATCGTGGACGGGATGGAGAACCTGGCAAGACAGGTGAAGGCCGGGAGGCTTGATCCCAGTTCCGTCTCTGAGAAGACTATTTCCGAAGTCCTTTACACAGCAGACATGCCTGATCCGGATCTCCTTATCCGCACCAGCGGGGAGTTCCGGATAAGCAATTTCCTCCTGTGGCAGATCGCCTACACAGAGATCTATGTTACACCGACGCTCTGGCCGGATTTCCGTAAGGAAGAGTACCTCTTTGCCATCTCAGATTTTCAGCAGCGGGAAAGGAGGTTCGGGAAGACCGGAGAACAGGTGGCAAAATGCACCTGAAACGATGGCTCACCGGCATCATCACCCTGCCCGTAATCATCTACTTCGTTGGATTCTCCCCGAGGTGGCTCTTTCACGCTTTCCTGTGCGCGGCCGCAATCGTCGGCCTCTTCGAATTTCTGAGAATGACCGTGCCGGGTATTCCGGGAGCCCTGAGAACCCTTTCCCTCGCACCTGTTATTCTCCTCTTCCTGTGGGCCTCCAGGGGCTCGTATTTCCTGCTCCTTTCAATTTTCAGCATCTGCATCGCCATCCCTCTCGTCTATCACCTCTTTGTGCCCGGCAAAGACAGGGCCGATGCGATTGAACAGACCGCCCGTGTCGTCTTCGGTTTTTCTTACGTATGCCTCCCTCTTGCCATGCTTGTTTTCATCGACCGCTACCCCGCAGGAAACGTCTGGATATTCTTCCTGCTGGCCGTGGTTTTCGCCTCAGACACCGGAGCGTTCTATTTCGGGCGTTTCTTCGGGAAACGACGACTACACCCTTCTGTGAGCCCGGGCAAGACCTGGGAAGGGGCAGTCGGGGGAATGCTGTGCAGCCTGATCCCGGTCTATCTCTTCCAGGCATTTTTTCCTGTGGAAAAAGTGTCGGTCTTCTTCCTGGCCCTTATCCTTGCGGCCGTAGGACAGATCGGAGATCTGGCCGAGTCCCTTCTCAAGAGATCCTGCGGCGTCAAGGACTCCGGAGGCCTCCTTCCGGGACACGGCGGGGTCCTTGACCGGATTGACGGCGTTCTCTTTTCCGTGCCCGTTTTGTACATCTATCTTGCCTGGCTTGCGGTATAGGACCGGAGGGCGCCCCTGATAAATACGACCACAACCACTCGTTCGGCTGTTGATACTCCACAATGTGGACAAGGCCGGCCGCGAGTTGCAGTCAACCACCTATTCGAGCTATAGAAACATTGAATTATTCAAGGACGTCCCCTACTATGCGAAGGTGATCATGAACGTTCATTCATTTGACAGGGAACGCGTTCTAGTGACCGGAGGAGCCGGATTCCTCGGCTCTCACCTATGTGAACGTCTCCTTAACGACGGCTGTTACGTTATCAGCCTGGACAATTATTTCACGGGACGGAAGCGAAACGTCTTCCACCTCATGGACAACAAGCGCTTCGAACTTATCCGGCACGATCTGGTAAACCCGATCTTCCTGGAGGTCGACCGCATTTACAACCTGGCCTGCCCGGCGAGCCCCATCCATTATCAGTACAACCCCGTCAAGACCACCAAGACCAGCGTCATGGGGGCTATTCACATGCTGGGTCTCGCCAAGAGGGTAAGGGCCCGCATTCTGCAGGCCTCCACCAGTGAGGTTTACGGTGACCCTCATGTCCATCCTCAGCCCGAGACCTACTGGGGTAATGTGAATACGATCGGACGACGGGCATGCTACGATGAGGGGAAAAGATGTGCGGAGACTCTCTTCTTCGATTACTACAGGCAGAATAAAGTGGACATCCGCGTGGTCCGTATATTCAACACCTACGGCCCACACATGCATCCGGCCGACGGCCGTGTAGTCAGCAGCTTTATTATAAAGGCCCTTCACGATGAACCCTTAACCGTTTACGGCGACGGGACGCAGACGCGGTCCTTCTGCTATGTGGACGACATGATCGAGGGGATGGTTCGCATGATGAACGGGCCGGACGATCTGATCGGCCCCCTGAATCTGGGCAATCCCAAGGAACACGAGATTCGAGAACTTGCCGAGGCTGTCATACGTCTCACCGGCTCCCGGTCCCGCATCGAGTACGCGGCTCTACCCGAGGACGACCCCAGGAGGAGAAGGCCGGATATAGGCCTGGCTAAAATGAAACTCCAATGGGAGCCCGCGGTCTCGCTGGAGGACGGCCTTAAGAAGACAATTCAGTACTTCAGAGATCTGGTGCGCGAGCCATGAAAACCATAGCCATCCTGGGTTCCACGGGGTCAATCGGCCGAAACGCCCTTGACCTGATTGCCGCCCACCCGGACCTCTACCGGGTTCTTGCGCTGGCCGCCGGTCAAAACATTGATCTCTTGGCCGAACAGGTGGAACGCTTCAGGCCGAAGTTTGTTGCTGTACGAGACGCCGACCTGGCCGTCGACCTCCTGGAACGAATCCGGCCCCTGGGACGGACCGAGGTGTTGTGGGGGAGTGATGGAAGCGCTCGTGTAGCCACGCTGGAAGATGCCGACACCGTGATCTCGGCCATTACCGGCGCAGCGGGGCTGGAACCCACCATGGCCGCCGTGCGGGCAGGCAAGGACGTGGCCCTTGCCAACAAGGAAACCCTTGTCATGGCAGGCGACCTGGTCATGCGCGAGGCCGCTGAAAGGGGTGTCCGGATAATCCCCATCGACAGCGAGCACAGCGCCATACTGCAGAGCCTTCAGGGCCACGACGTTCGGGACTTGAGACGCATAATCCTTACCGCCTCAGGCGGACCCTTTAGGGAAACGCCCTTAGGAGACATGGCCGGCATCACCGCAGCCCAGGCCCTCAACCATCCCAACTGGGACATGGGACCCAAGGTGACCGTGGATTCCGCCACCTTAATGAACAAGGGGCTGGAAGTCATCGAGGCTCGCTGGCTTTTCGGCCTTTCCATGTCCCAGATCAGTGTTCTCATTCATCCCCAGAGCATCATTCACTCCATGGCGGAGTACCTGGACGGTTCCATCATCGCGCAGCTCGGAGTCCCGCACATGATCACGCCCATTGCCTACGCCCTTTCATACCCCAGGCATTTGGCCACGCCAATTGCGCCGCTCGACTTCAGTCAAGTCAACGCACTCACCTTCGAGGCGCCCGATCTGGAGCGTTTCCGTTGCCTCTCCCTGGCCCTGAAAGCCGCCGAGGAAGGCGGCGGCATGCCGGCGGTCCTGAACGCAGCCAACGAAATCGCAGTGGAACTCTTCCTCAAGGGCAGGCTGCCCTTCCTTTCCATCCCTCGACTCGTGGAGCGTGTTATGGCAGCCTATGAAAATTCAACGATGGAGACGATCGAGCAGGTCCTCGAAGCCGATGCATGGGCAAGAACAACGGCTTTAAAAGAGGCGGAACAGCTGACATAGTGAATGATTAACCGGATGTACTCTCTTCCGGTCGGTGACACTTCCAGTCGAGGTGTTTTTACGGTAAACATTCAAAAATGAAAGGTCTCATCTCGAAATGCACGTGTTGATTTACTACATCATTCCTCTCGTCGTGGTCCTAGGGGTGCTGATATTCTGTCATGAACTAGGCCATTTTATGGTGGCGAAGTTCTTTGACGTCAAGGTACTGAGGTTCTCCCTGGGTTTCGGGCACAAACTCGTGGGAAGGACCATAGGAGAAACCGAGTATAGAATCTCGGTCATCCCCTTGGGCGGTTACGTCAAGATGCTGGGAGAGAACGAGGGAGACGAGGAGGACGAGCCCATAACCCAGTCGGACCTGAAACGGGCCTTCAACATGCAGCACCCCCTCAAGAGGATGGCAATAGTCGCGGCCGGTCCCGCGTTCAACTTTTTCCTGGCCTTCCTCCTTTTCTGCGGCCTTCATCTGGCAATGGGGGCCCAAATCATGCTTCCGGAGGTCGGTCAGGTGAGTGAAGGATCACCGGCTGATCTCGCCGGCATAGAAAAAGGTGACACGATCCTGAGCGTCGAGGGCCGGCCCGTGGCCTCTTGGGAGGAACTCAAGGACCGGGTGGAGAACCGGGCGGGCGACCCGCTGGTATTTCTCGTCCGCCGTTCGGACCGGACCTTGGAACTTACCGTGACCCCTGAAGCCTCCACCGTCAAAAACATCTTTGGTGAGGAGGTCCGTACCGCCCTTATCGGCATCGTGGCCTCGGGTGAGTTTCAGGCCGTGAAGCTGGGCCCCGGAAAGGCCGTACTCGAAGCTGCCGTCAGGACATGGGAGATCACCAAGCTGACCATACTGACAGTGGTGAAGCTCTTTCAACGAATAATCCCCATGGAGACCGTGGGTGGACCGATTATGATCGGCCAGATGACCGGTCAGATCGCTCAGGAAAGCTTCCTGTATCTCATTCCCTTCATGGCCGTTATAAGCATAAACCTGGGCATACTGAACCTGCTGCCGGTACCTATCCTGGACGGCGGGGTAATCGTCTTTCTCCTGCTTGAACTGATAATCGGCAAACCTCTGGGCCCGAAAAAAAGGGAGTTGGCCCAGAAGGTAGGTCTGTTCCTTCTCATCACACTGATGGTGGTCGTGTTCTACAATGATATCGCCCGTATCGCCCGTCTCGTGTTGCAATGAGCCGCCTATGATCCTTGCCCTCAGCACGTCCACGCCTCAGTTCGGCGCCGCCCTCATGACGACTCAAGGGACAGTCCTGGCCGAAGTGGCCTCCGGCGCAGGCCACGGAAATTTCAGGGGCCTGATGCCTGCGGTGGACTTTATGATCCAAGCCTGCAAAATTCCCGTTGAAGAAATAGAAGCGGTGGTCGTGGCCAAGGGGCCCGGCAGCTTTACTGGTCTGCGCGTGGGTTTGTCCGCCGCCAAGGGGATGGCCAGGGGCCTGGGGATTCCGCTGGTGGGGGTCTCCAGCCTGGCGGCCCTGGCCTTCCGCATCCCCTTTTCCGATCATCCCGTCTGTGCGGTGCTGGACTCCCGCAAAGGTGAGCTGTTCTATGGAATCTATAATCGGCCCCTTGACGGGCCTGTGGCCCTGCTTAGAGAGGAAGACTGTATTCGGGAGTCAGACCTCCAGAAAGTCATCGAAGAACCGGCGGTTTTCATCGGAAACGACTACCTGAGGCAGGAACCCCTGATCCGAGGTATCCTCGGTGACAGGTTCATACCTGCACCCCCCGCCCTCTGGCACCCCGCCGCCTCAGCCGTGGGGGGCCTCGGACTGGAGCGTTATCTACGAGGAGAAACCCACGACCTTTGCGATCTGGTTCCCGTCTACTTCCGCCCTCCGGACATTCGATCCGGACCGGTTCA
>CAYVDE010000017.1:0-31257 GCA_964450535.1 uncultured Desulfobacterales bacterium | reverse complement strand
ATAAGTCCGTTGACAAACAAACAACTGCGTTTATAATGGCCCTGCCCTTTTCAGCGTGCGGGGCGCCGGTCCCCGGGAAGAGCGTGTTCCATGGTATCGCCTGAAATCATTAAAACAAGGATACAAAACCGCCTTCCCGTGGCCAGGGAAGGACTTCCCTTTATCCTGGCCGGCGCCGTCCTCGCGGCCCTCTCGGCCTTTTTGGGCTGGACTGTCTCACTGATCTTTTTTGCCCTGCTCACGGCATTCGTCATCTACTTCTTCAGGGATCCCGACAGAGTCCCCGACGAGACAGGAAACGTCGTCCTGTCCCCTGCCGACGGGCGGGTGATCAAGGCCGGTCCCCTCACAGGCACTGACAACCCTTTTGGTGGGCCTTGCATCGAAGTGTGTATCTTTATGTCGCTGTTCGATGTCCACGTGAACCGAGCCGTTGTAAGCGGCACGATCACGGACGTCAAATACACCTCAGGCAGCTTTATCTCAGCCAATCTGGACAAGGCCTCTGAACAGAACGAGCGCAATCGAATCACCATAAGGACCCCGGATGGCCTCATCCTGGTAGTCGTTCAGGTAGCAGGCCTTGTTGCCCGGCGGATCGCATGCTGGGTAGGGGTCAATGACCGAATCGCGGCCGGCCAGCGATTCGGTCTCATCAGGTTCGGTTCGAGGCTTGACGTATACCTTCCGGAGGGCTCGAGGATCACGGTAAGCCCCGGCAGACGGGTCAAGGCGGGAAAGAGCGTTATCGGATACTTGAGCTGAAAGCGTCCGGGCGCCTGATTTACGTGGAGACGGGCCTTGCGGATCACCGGCGGCCTAATGAGGGGACGGAGACTTGCAGCCCCTAAAGGGCGTGAAATCCGGCCGACATCTGACCGGGTCAGGGAAGCCGTGTTCAGCATGATCGGACAGGACCTCGAAGGTTTCTTCATCATGGATCTGTTCGCTGGAACCGGGGCCCTTGGAATCGAGGCCCTGAGCCGGGGGTGCCGAAGGGCCCTGTTCGTGGACAACTCGTTCCGGGCCCTGGAACTGATACGCCGAAACCTCTCCCTGTGCGCCTTGGAAAAGGGAGCCCGGGTAATCCGTTGGGATTTGAGAAGGGGCCTTCCTGAAGAAGCCCTGACACCGGAGGGGCGGTTCGATCTGATTTTTATGGATCCACCCTATGGACACAACCTGGCCTCTCCGATAGTGGAATCGCTGGGTTCGAGTGATCTCCTCGGGCCCAATGCCCTTGTTATTGTGGAAACCGCCTCGGGAGAAACGCTTCAGGTTACCGAAGGCCGAATGAGGCTCCTGGACAGCCGGGCATACGGTGACACGAAAATCCACCTCCTGACCCGGGACTGGGAACAAGGGTCGAGTACCGACAACCATTCATGCGCAGAGAGGACGATATGAGCCTGCGAATCGCCGTTTATCCCGGAACGTTCGACCCTATCACCAACGGCCATCTGAGCATCGTTAAAAGGGCCTTGAAGATCTTTGACAAGCTGGTGGTTTCCATACTGATCAATCCAAACAAGGTCTCCCTGTTTTCCCGTGAAGAACGCATCCAAATGATCCAGGAAGCACTGCAAGGCCTGCCCAACGTGGAGGTTGACAGCTTCGACGGCATGCTCGTGGACTATGCGGTGAAAAAAAAGGCCGGGGTCATCCTCCGCGGCCTTAGAGCCCTGTCCGACTTTGAGTACGAGTTTCAGATGGCCCTTATGAATCGCAAATTGAACCGGAACGTCCAGTCGATCTTCCTGATGACCGACTACAAATGGTTTTACATCAGCTCGACCATCATCAAGGAAGCCGCAAGCCTCGGCGGCGACATCAGCGGACTCGTTCCTCCAAACGTCTGCCTCAAACTCAAGGAAAAATACGGACAACTAAAAAACACTTGACACGGCGGTCCTCATTATACATATTCGAAAATCCAAGAAAACGAAAGAGTCACGGGCAATTACCCGGATTTCAGAGGAGGAAGCCACCGATGTCGCTCACCAAAGAAAAGCTGATCACTGATATCTATAACAACGTAGGGTTGAGCAAAACCCAGTCCCGCGCCGCGGTGGAGACCCTCTTTGAGATTGTCAAGCGTACCTTGGAAAGCGGCGAAGATATCCTTGTCAGCGGTTTTGGCAAGTTCGTAGTAAAGGACAAGGCTGCCAGGCGGGGAAGAAATCCCCAGACCACAGAAGACCTTCGCCTGCGGGCAAGACGCGTGGTGGTTTTCAAGACATCCGGCGTACTCCGCCGAAAAATCAACGGGGAGTGAGGAAAGTAGCTAGAGCCTCACCACGAAAGCACCCTCAAACCCCATTTCCGCAAGCTTTTTCTCAATTTTTCCGGCCGCGTCCAGTGAGTTTGACTTGGACACTCGCACCCTATGAAGGGTCCGTTCCTGCTCGTCAATGTATACCGTCACCTGAACGTGCTTAAAAATCACTCCCAGCCGTTTCGCCAGGTCCATGGCGTTTTTCCGTTCCAGAAAGGCTCCCACCTGCACGGTGAATTCCCCTGAGCGGAGATCCCTGGCTTCGACCACCGGACTGTCCCCGGCCCCGGCCCGGGCTTGAGTGGCGACCTGAGGACCCAGCGCGGTGACACGAACCGTGGCCACGCCCGGCTCGACAAGGCCGATTTCAGATGCGGCTGCATAGGACAGGTCGATGATCCGGCCCTTTATAAACGGACCGCGGTCGTTTATCCGAACAACAGTTGACTTGCCGTTGGCCGGGTTCTCCACACTCACGTGGGTTTCGAAAGGCAATGTCTTGTGGGCCGCCGTGAATGCGTGCATATCATATGTCTCGCCGTTGGACGTGGTTCTTCCATGAAAGGGATGCCCGTACCACGAGGCCTTGCCCGTCTCCACATATCCGTCGGAGTCCGGCAGTGGATAATAGCGTACGCCGTGGACCTCATAGGAAGGGATGGGTTTTTCATCCGGCTTCTCGGGCAGCACGATCCGCTTGACCGGAGGCCTTGCAGGCCTGACCCCGGGCCGCCACGCGCACCCGGGAATGGCAAGGTAAACAACCAGGGAACAAACCAGTATTGACGTTTTTGTCTTCATGATACCGACACCTTTTCTTCCGTAAAAATCAATTCGGTCCTGTGGTTGGGCAAGGACCGGCGGCTTATTCAGACGTAACAGCACGCCGTTGTTGGGGAATAATTATCGGATTACATTATCTTACCAAAACGTCCGAATCATTCAATCGGATTTAACCCCGGAGTTCGTCCCCTAACCGATGTCCCGGGAGTATCAAGATTTTCCTTGACAGGTGTCGGCACTGTCCTCTACATTTGCTGAATAGTTATATTGTGACTATATTGTGATTACTGTCAATCCGCCGGGTCATCCGCCTAAGCGGTGGAAAAGCCTTTCTGAGTACCGGCAGTCCGGTGTCCTCAGGAGTAAACCAGGCAATGGCGATATTGACCCCCCGCCTTGACTGAAACCCCGGGGACTCGAGGAGGGAAGCACTTTCTCGATTCCCCGGGTTGCTTGGCGGTTTTGATGCTTGTTCGCATTCTTAACCTGCACAGGAAGGAAGAAGACCGATGAGACTGAAGGACAAAGTGGCCGTAGTAACTGGAAGCAGCCGCGGCGTAGGACACTCCGTAGCCCTTGCGTATGGTAAGGAAGGGGCCAAGGTCGTGGTCAACTATACCTCCAGCGAGAAAGCGGCAATGGAGGCCGTGGACGCTATCAAGGGAATGGGGAGCGACGCCGTTGCCGTAAAGGCCGACGTAGCCGTAAAGGCCGATGCGGAGGCCTTGATCCAGTCCGCTGTGGACAATTTCGGCAGGCTGGACATCCTGGTCAACAACGCCGGATTCACGCGCCCGGCCATGATGTTGAAAATGACGGAGGAGCAGTGGGACCAAGTCCTGGACATTCACCTGAAGGGCGCGTTTCTGTGTGCCCAGGCCGCCGGCCTCCAAATGAAGGAACAGAATTCCGGCAGGATAATAAACGTCACATCCGTAGCCGGTATCGTGGGCACGGTGGGCCAGATCAATTACAGCGCCGCCAAGGGTGGCGTCATCAGCATGACCAAATCCATGGCCCGGGAACTGGCCAGGTACAACGTGTGCGTGAACGTCATTTCCCTCGGGATCGTCGCCACGGACATGACCGAGAAAATCCGCTCCGACGAAAAGCTGAAAGAAGTTTACATGAACCGTATCCTTCTCAAGAGGTTTGCGGAGCCTGAAGATATTTCCCCGCCGTTTGTCTTTCTGGCGTCCGATGAGAGCGGATACATTACAGGGCAGTTGCTCTGTGTCGACGGCGGATACGGGATGATATAGCCTCATAAGTTCCTGTTTATCATCGAAAAGGAGGGTGATCATGGGTGCAATACCAGATAAAATCATGACATGGCAAATGGTCCAGCCAACGATGAAAAACCGCGAAACCGGAGAGGTGACCCCCGGAAAAATCGAAAAGACCGAAATTCCCGTGCCGGATCTCGGGCCCGGGGAGGTCCTCGTGGAAGTGGCGGGTTGCGGCGTGTGCCACACTGATCTGGGGTACTTTTACGACGGGGTTCCCACAGTCAACAAGCCTCCCCTCACACTCGGTCATGAGATCTCCGGGGTCGTCGTTGCAGGCGACGAGCCCTGGGTGGGCAAGGAAGTACTCATCCCCGCGGTCATGCCCTGCCGGCGATGTCACCTGTGTAAAACACGACGCGGAAACCGCTGTCTGGACCAGAAGATGCCGGGGAACAGCCTGGGCATTTACGGCGGTTTTTCCAGCCACATTCCCGTGCCCAGCATTGACCTGTGCGAAATCCGCAACCGCGGCGATATTCCCCTGGAACACCTCTCCGTGGTGGCTGATGCGGCAACCACTCCATTCCAGGCGGCCAGGCGGGCCGGTCTGGAACTCGGGGATAATGTAGTTGTCATCGGCATCGGGGGTGTAGGGCAATATATGGTTCAGGAGGCCAAGGCCCTTGGTGCGGGAACTGTAGTGGCAATCGACATCGACGACGCCCGGCTCCAGAAGATGCTTTCCTACGGCGCGGATCACGTCATCAACTCCAAGGGTAAGAGCACAAAGGACGTCTCCAATGAACTGAAGGACATCCGCAAGAAGGCGGGACTGCCTGCCTACGGATGGAAGATCTTCGAGGTCACAGGGACCAAGCCGGGACAGGAAATCGCCCTGTCCCTGGTGGGTTTCATCTCGAAGCTGATCCTCGTGGGGTTCGGCATGCACAAGGTCGAGTACTCCATGAGCCGGCTCATGGCCTTCGACGCCGAGGTCATAGGGACTTGGGGCTGCCTGCCGGAGTACTACCCTCAGGTGCTCGGCATGGTCCTCTCCGGGAAGGTGGCCCTGGAGCCTTATGTCCAGACCCGTCCCATGAGCACCATTGCTGAGACCTTCGACGAGATCCACTCAAAGGGATCGCCGGAGCGGCGAATGGTCCTGGTCCCGGATTTTTAGGACCGTCTTTCAACAGCCGGGGCTTACTTAATGGTTCTCCTGCCGCACGCCGGGAGCCCGGGGTGCGGCGGTGCCCGAACATACATTGCCGCCCGTCTTGCCGGCCGACCGGAGCGGACCCAGGCATAGCATCAACGTTATGCAATTATTGATAACCGTATAAAAAGTTTATGTTTCCAGCAATGAGTCAAAGTTTGCCAAGAAAAAATCAATTTTGAAACCAATGAGGAGGAAACCGTTATGACCTTAGACTGGATGCCAAGAGACAATGAGATGAAAAACCATGCCCTTCACACGGATGTACACTGGGGGACCGAGGCACCGTCCGTGATCTACGAAAAGCGCCCCCTTAAGGATCCGGAGGGCAATGTGGTCGACGGGCTCTATGTTGCGTGGATCACCATGAACAACCCCAAGCAGTACAATTCATACACCACCGAGATGGTAAAGGGAGTAATCGCCGGTTTCGAGAACTCTTCCAACGACCGCAGCGTCGTGGCCGTTATCTTCACTTCGGTGGGCCCCTATGCCTTCTGCACCGGAGGCAACACCAAAGAGTACAGCGAGTTTTACAGCCTTCGCTCCGATGAATACGGCCAGTACATGGAACTCTTCAACCACATGGTGGACTCCATCTTAATGTGCAAGAAGCCCGTTATCTGCCGCGTTAACGGTATGCGGGTCGCCGGGGGGCAGGAAATCGGCATGGCCTGCGATCTTGCGGTTTCTTCAGATCTCGCCATCTTCGGCCAGGCCGGCCCCAGGCACGGTTCGGCCCCGGACGGCGGCTCCTCGGACTTCCTGCCCTGGTTCCTCAGCATGGAAGATGCCATGTGGAACTGCGTGTCATGTGAGATGTGGTCCGCCTACAAAATGAGGGCGAAAAACCTCATCAGCAAGGTTGTCCCGGTCCTCAAGGTGGACGGCAAGTGGGTGCGGAACCCCCTTGTGATAACCGACAGGTACATCGATGACGGCGAGATCGTCTACGGCGAATTCAAGACCGGGGCTGAGGCCAAGGAGGCCAGGGATTTTGTGAAGGAGCACCAGCCCAACGCCGATTTTGAACTCCTGGACAAGGAAGTGGACAGGATCGTCTGGACATTCGCCAATCTCTTCCCGGGCTGTCTCATCAAGTCCATCGACGGGATCCGACAGAAGAAAAAGTTCTTCTGGGATATCATGAAGAACCCCAACAAACACTGGCTGGCCGCAAACATGGGCGGCGAGGCCTTCCTGGGGTTCGGGGCCTTCAACACCAAAAAGATAACAGGTCAGGGCACCATAGACTTCATCAAATTCCGCCAGAATATCGCGGAGGGTAAGACCTGGAATATGGACATGTTTGAAGAGGTCCTGGGGAAACCAAAGGAATAGGCGACCGGTTCAGGCGTCCTTTACGGCAGGCGGAGCCTAACCGGCAGGCCCGCCTGCCTTCTTTTTTCATGAACAGGGGCCGGTCATAAAGGAGGAACACTATGGGCTTTGAATTCATCGAGGCCGGCATACAGGACGGCCTGGGGACCATCACCTTGAACCGTCCACCCGTCAACATCCTTAACATCGCCATGATGGAGGAGATCAACGGCGTATTGAAGGATTGGCAGGGGGAACGTGACCTTAAGGTCCTTCTCATCAACGCCGAGGGCAAGTGCTTTTCCGCGGGGGTGGATGTAGGGGAGCACATGGGCGACCTAGCACCCAAGATGATCGAGGTCTTCCACGGCATGTTCCGCCTTTTGGACGGGTTCGATATCCCCACGGTGGCCTCGGCCTACGGGTCGTGCCTGGGCGGCGGCTGTGAACTGGCCGTGTTCTGCGACATGGTAATCGCGGCGGACGACCTCAAAATAGGCCAACCCGAGATTCAGGTCGGCGTTTTCCCGCCCATCGCAGCCCAGATCTTTCCGCGGATAATCGGCCGGAAAGCGGCTATTGAACTAATCCTTTCAGGAAAGGTCATCGGGGCGGACGAAGCAGCCCGCCTGGGCCTGTTGAACAAGGTGGTGCCCCGGGCTGAGTTGGAAGCAGAGACCGGGGCATTTGTCAAGCCCTACCTCAAATTGAGCGCCGAGGTGCTTCGAAAGACGAAAAAGGCGATTTTCGCCGGACTCAGGGACGACCTGGAACCTTCCCTGGTAGCAATCGAAAAAATCTACCTTGATGAACTCATGAAGACCGAAGATGCCCAGGAAGGGCTAAAGGCCTTTCTAGAAAAAAGAAAGCCGGAGTGGAAAAACCGATAACATCAGTGAACGGCAAAACGCGGCAATCGAGGCCCTAGGTCTCGATTGCCGCAGGCAGCCGCTTGCCCCTCTCAAGGGGAATATCAAAGACGAACCGGCTGCCTTCACGGCCGTCGCTGACCACCCGTATCCGCCCGCCATGAGCCTCCACCGCCATCCGGCAGAAGGTCAGGCCGAGGCCGGTCGTGTATAGCCGACCGTCCCTCTTCTTATCGAGCTGGGCGTATTTGTCGAAAATGGTTTCCTGGTGTTCGGGCGGAATACCGGGGCCCTTGTCCTCCACGGCAAATCGGATGACACCGGCTACAGGGTATTCGAAGCCCACTATGACTCTCTCCCCTTGAGGGGAATATGCCGCGGAGTTCATGAGCAGGTTTTGAAGCACCCTGAGCAGGATGCCGCGGTCCCCCCAGAACGTTATGAGTTCGTCTGATGAAGGCCGTGTCTGCTCGAGACTCAACCTCTTTTGTTCCATGGACCAATATACCCTCGCCTTTGTCTCCCTGAGCAGGTCCAGGGGCTCGATTCGTTCATAGACAAGTTTCAGTTTTCCCTCTTCCAGCCGGGCTATGTCCAGCAGGTTGGACACCATGCTGTGGAGCGTATCGCAGCTGTTCTTGGCGCTCTCCACAAAGCCCCGGTTCTCTTCGTTGACCGTGTAGGAAAGGATATCAAGGTTTGCCATCAATTCGGAAACCGGTCCCTTAAGATCGTGAATAAGCATCCTGAAAAGATCTGTCTTAAGGCGCTCCAGCCTGCGAAGTTGATGGTTTCTCTTCTGAAGAGTTTTCCGTTTTCTGCGAAGGTCCTCAGCCAGCCTCTGGGCCTCCAGGGCTCCGATGACTTGGCCGGCCAGTTTCAGGAGGATGTCCTGCTCCTCCGGGCTGAACTCGTCCCGGTCGATTTTCTCCGTTATGCTGATCACGCCTATAACCCTGCCCTGATTAATAACGGGCACCAGGACAAAGGCGCTCTTTTGATAGCGGTCCGGGTGCGTTTCGAGCGGGACGGAACCGGATGAGCTATCGACATAGAGTCGCTGTCCCTTTTTCGCGACCCATACCGAGGGACAGTCACGGTCCATGGACTGCCGCACGCCCACGATCTCGGGATTGGTTGAGGCCACCACCTCGAGGTGATTCCGCCCCTTCTTCAGCATGACGGACCCGCTCTGGGCCCTGAGCCCCTTGGTTACCTCAACGATCACCCGGTTAAGTTTTCCATCGAAATCGAGGTCAGGATCATTCGAGATCTCATTGATGGCGTACAGAACGGAATTGAGCCGCTTTTCGCCTTTCATCCACATCCCCCTCAGGAGCATTTCCGAAGCATTTTCCGGGCTTCCTCGTGACCACGGTCGATTTCGAGGATCTGGACAAGGGGTTTTTCCGCCAGAATAGGCTTCTTCATGGAAAGGTAAAGTCCGGCAAGCTCCAGCCGGACCTCGATATTCATCTCGTCCTGCTCTGCGGCCTGGGTCAGGTAGGTTGCCGCACGAACATTTTCACCGCAACCCATGAGCAGCCTGCCGAGTCTCAGGAGCAAATCGCCCCGCTTGGGATAGTCCTCCGCCAGACCTTCCAGCAGCTTCAAAGCGTATTCACGGGCACCGTTTTCCAGGCAGAAGTCCGCGATCTCTTCCTTGAGTTCAGGCGTGGCGGAAGGGAGTTCGAGGACCCTGTCCAAAACCGTGCAGGCCTTCTCAACGAGACCCCTCATGATCAGGGCCTTGCCGAAGTTCACTCCGCGGCCCAACTGGCGGGGGCTGATCTTCATGGCCTTCTCCAGAAACCGGACGGCCTTATCGATCTCTTCTCGCTTGAGGTAGAGTTCACCCAGGTAGTGAAACGCGGCTACATCCAGGTTGTTGTGTTTCGCAGCCTCCAGCAGGCACTTCTCGGCGGCGTCCAGCCGCCCCTTCTTGAGATAGAAATACCCCAGTTCTCTAATGGGACGGGTCGACTTGGGACTTTCACGAACCGCCTGCTCCGCCTCCCGAATCGCTCCCTCGAGATCCCCCCGATCCTCGCATTCCCTGGCCTGCCTCAGGTGGCTGACCATGGGGGGCGGGTTGTTCACTTTTTGAACAACCTGGGTAAGCTTATCCTGAAGCACCTTTACAGTGAGAGGTTTTAGGATGTAAGCATCCACCTCGGATTCCCCGATCTCGGCAACATAGTCCTGAATAGCCTCAGCAGTGATCATTATCACCGGTAGATCCCTCAGGTTCCGGTCCATGCGCACATGGTTCAGGACCTCGGCTCCGGACATCACCGGCATATTGTAGTCAAGCAGCAGGAGATCCACCGGCTCTTTTGCCAGGAGATCCACGGCCTCCCTCCCGTTGTGCGCAAACAGAAAACGCTTGCCGTACCCGATGACCTTCATCATACCGCTCATGGACTGGCACATGTTCATCGAGTCGTCGACTATCAGCACGGTCATCTTTCCTATATCTATCACGGAGACCTTCCCAGCCTTGATGGATTCGAGAATATGGCAACGGATAAGAGAGGGTGTTTTTACCCTGGATTTCCTTCGCCCTCTTGGTGTTCTTCGTGGTGAATTAAGCTCAAGTCTTTATTAAGGACGCAAAGATAGAAAACAGGCGTACGTAATCGTTTTTTTGGAGGACGCAAACCATGACGGCGGGAAACCAGTTAATTCTTATACTCATTGAGGGCCTTGCGCCGAAAATTCAGCGCGCAACGTGCTCCCGGATGTACTGAACGATATCACCCGTGTTGGTACCGGGCCCGAAGATCTCGGCGATCCCGCAGGCCTTCATCTGCGGAATGTCCTCCTCCGGAATAATACCCCCTCCCAGGACAAGTATGTCTCCGGCGCCGCGCTCCTTGAGAAGCTCCATCAGGCGGGGAAAAAGATAGTCATGTGCCCCGGAAAGGATACTCAGGGCGATCACATCCACACCCTCCTGAATGGCGGCCTCCACTATCTGGGCCGGCGTCTGTCTCAAGCCTGTGTAGACGACCTCCATACCCGCATCCATCAGGGCGGCGGCCACCACTTTTATTCCCCTGTCGTGCCCGTCCAGTCCAGGTTTGGCCGCCAGGACTCGAATTTTTTTCTCCGCTTGCATGGCTTCTCCCTCTTTTCCTATCTCACCAATCCGTCCAGTTCAAGAATCCCGCCCGAACCGCCGGTACTTAGAGGACCGCGCTCTGCTGGTACTCACCGAAAACTTCTCTCAAGACGTCACAGATCTCACCAAGCGTTGCATAGGCCTTGACCGCATCTATTATGGGAGGCATGAGCTGTTCCGTTCCTTCGGCTGCAAGCCTCAAGGCGGACAGGCTCCGTTCCACCTCTTTAGGGTCTCTTTCCAATCGCAGCACGCGAAGGGACTCCGACTGGGCCTCCCTGACCGAGGGATCCACTCGAAGAAGGCCCGTGGGCCGGTCCTCCTGGATCTGGAAACGGTTCAGCCCCACCACCACCCTCTCTTCCGACTCGATCTGCCTCTGATAGGCATAGGCGCTGTCCTGGATCTCTTTCTGTATGTAACCTTTTTCGATCGCAGCGGGGGCTCCTCCCATCTCATCGATTCTTCTAATGTAGTCCTCCGCCTCTTCCTCGATGCGATTGGTCAGGGTCTCCACGTAATAGGATCCGCCGAGGGGGTCCACCGTGTCAGAGACTCCCAGCTCATGAGCGATCACCTGCTGGGTGCGGAGAGCTATCCGCACCGCCTCTTCAGAAGGCAGGCTCAGGGCCTCGTCCATGGAATTCGTGTGAAGAGACTGTGTGCCGCCCAGCACGGCGGCCATAGCCTGGAAGGCCACTCGCACAATGTTGTTCTTGGGCTGCTTGGCCGTCAGTGTGCATCCCGCCGTCTGGGTGTGAAACCTCATCATCAGGGAACGAGGGTCTTTGGCCCCGAAACGTTCACTCATGATGCGCGCCCAGAGTCTCCTTGCAGCCCTGAACTTTGCAGCCTCTTCAAAAAAATCCAGGTGGGAATTGAAGAAAAAGGAGAGCCTGGGCCCGAACAGGTCAACATCCAGCCCCGCGTCCAAGGCCGCTTCCACGTATGCAATGCCGTTGGCCAGGGTGAAGGCAACCTCCTGGACGGCCGTGGCCCCTGCCTCCCTGATGTGGTATCCACTGATGCTGATGGTGTTCCACAGCGGCACGCTTTCCGCGCAAAAGGCGAAGATGTCCGTGATTATTCGCATGGAGGCCCTGGGGGGAAATATATAAGTCCCCCTGGACGAATACTCCTTTAGAATGTCGTTCTGGATCGTACCACGAAGGTCTTGGGCTTTAAGTCCCTGTTTCTCGGCCACTGCAATGTACATGGCAAGAAGGATGGCGGCCGGAGCGTTGATGGTCATGGACGTGCTCACCTTGTCAAGGGGGATCTCGTCGAACAGAACCTCCATGTCTCTCAGGGAATCTATGGAAACCCCCACCTTACCCACTTCTCCCATGGCCATTTCGTGGTCGGAATCAAAACCGATCTGGGTGGGAAGGTCGAAGGCAACGGACAGGCCGGTCTGCCCCTGTTCCAACAGAAACCTGTATCGTCGATTGGACTCCTCGGCCGTGGCGAATCCTGCATACTGTCTCATGGTCCAGAAGCGCCCCCGGTACATAGTAGGCTGAACCCCTCTGGTGTATGGGTACTCTCCGGGAAGCCCGAGCCGCTCCAGGTAGTCCGTGCCCTCCATGTCGAGAGGGGTGTAAACCCTGTTGACCGGAATCCCCGATGTATTAACGAAGGAATCCTTTCGTTCAGGCCGCTTTTTGAGCTTGGCGTTCACCTCTTTGGACCAGCGCTCAACTTCCCTCTTCAATCGATCCATGGCATTCCTCTCCGGCATCCCCAGATGCCCTCTCCCGCCCCAAAAAGATTCAGGGTGTTGGGGAAAAAAGGAAAAACACAGGTTAAGTCCTTGATATATCTCGGTTGAAAATATGCCATCACCGGATGAACTGTCAAATCATTTTTGGTTCTTCATATAATTATCAACCTCGGGAAAAAACGCCAAGGGGCTTGACGAAACCGGGTTGAATGGTCTATGCATGATGAACCGTTTTTGCCCGGGCCCTGAGCGGTCCAATGCCGACTCAACGGACGATGGAGTCCATGAAAAAGAAAAAAACGAAAAGAGTGCGGACCATCAATATTGAATGGTGCAAGGGCTGCGGCATATGCGTCGCCTTCTGTCCCAAGGGTGTAATGGACCTTGACGAGTCAATGAAGGCCGCTGTTGTGCGACCCGACGACTGCATCGATTGCGGGCTGTGCGAGCTGCGCTGTCCTGATATGGCCGTCGAGTCCAGGGAGATCGATGCGGCATGACTCCATATTCGCACCCGATCCCGGGGATTGTCCCGGGCTCACTCCTTCAAGATCGCCGGTGGCTTTGACATGAGCAAGAAAACCATGTTCCTTCAAGGGAACGCAGTGTGCGTAGAAGCCGCGCTGTACGCCGGCCTGGACTTCTTCGCCGGCTACCCCATCACACCTTCCACGGAGATCGCAGAACTCCTCTCACTCAGGCTCCCTCAGAAAGGCGGAAAGTTCATACAGATGGAGGACGAAATCGCCTCCATGTGCGCCATTGTCGGAGCCTCCCTCACGGGGCTGAAGTCCATGACCGCCACAAGCGGCCCCGGGTTTTCCCTGAAGCAGGAAGCCATCGGATACGCCGTCATGACGGAGATTCCCTGCGTGATCGTGAATGTACAGCGGGGAGGTCCGTCCACAGGACTTCCCACCAGTCCCAGTCAGGGCGATGTAATGCAGGCCCGCTGGGGGACACACGGAGACCACTCCATCATCACCCTGACCGCGTCCAACCATCAGGACGTCTTCGCCATGACCGTAGAGGCGTTCAACCTCGCCGAGACCTATCGCACTCCGGTCATCCTCCTCTTCGACGAGGTAATCGGGCACATGAGGGAAAAGATGGACATTCCCGAGCCCGGCGAGATTCCCCTGGTGGAGCGCCTCTGGACATCGGTCAAGGAGGGAACGGATTTTCATCCCTATCTTCCCAGGGAAGACGGCAGACTGCCCATGTCGGACTTCGGCGGGATCCACCGGTACAACGTGACCGGCCTTATACACGATATGTGGGGTTTCCCCTCGAACAAACCGGATGTCGCCCACGGACTCATGAGGCACCTGGTGGACAAGATCGAAAACCGCGTCCATGAAATCGCACGTTACAAGGAATACTATATTGATGACGCCGAGTGCATCATGATCTCATACGGCTCGTCGGCCCGTTCCGCTCTTCACGTAGTGGAGAACCGCCGGGCCAGGGGAGAGGCCCTGGGACTGCTGGAACTTCAGACCCTTTGGCCCTTTCCGGCCGATGTGGTTCGTACGCGCTGCGCAGGAGCAAAGTCCGTCCTCGTGGTGGAGCTGAACATGGGACAGGTACTCCAGGAAGTAAAAAAGGCCGTGGATGACCCGGAAAAGGTCTTTCTGGCCAACAAGATAGACGGGACATTCATAACCCCGACGGACATACGAAACATACTTCGCCTGATTCAGGGCAGAGGAGTGTGACCCCTTGGCCATTCGTGAATATATTCGAGAAAGATTCATGCCGCACATCTGGTGTCCGGGTTGCGGGCACGGGATTGTCATGAACAACCTCATCCGGGCCGTGGAGAACCTGGCTCTGAGAAAACGGGATTTAGTAATGGTTTCCGGCATAGGGTGTTCTGCACGCATTTCCGGATACCTGGATTTTCACACCCTTCACACGCTGCACGGCCGGGCCCTGGCCTTTGCAACCGGAGTCAAGCTTGCCCGGCCGGAACTCCAGATACTGGTTCCCATGGGTGACGGGGATGCAACGGCCATCGGCGGAAATCACTTCATTCATGCCGCGCGCCGTAACATAGACATGACCGCAATCATCATGAACAACCGTATCTATGGCATGACCGGCGGCCAGTACTCCCCGCTGAGCGGCTATGGAAAAACCGCCACCACGGCGCCCCTCGGAATCATCGACCAGGCCTTTGACATCGTGGAACTGGCCAGGGGCGCGGGGGCGTCCTTTGTGGCAAGAACCACCACCTATCACGTAACATCAATGATCAAGATCTTTGAAAAGGCAATCCGGCACCGGGGCTTTTCAGTGGTTGAGGTGCTCTCCCAGTGCCCCACATATTTCGGCCGCAAGAATCGCATGGGCAGCGCCGTGGACATGATGAAGCTCTACAAGACAGGCACGACGCCCATCGGTTCGGAGGCGAAACAGAAGGATCCCTCTCTGGTCGAGCGGGGGATTTTTGTTGATGAGGAACGGCCTGAATACTGTGCCGAATACGAAAATATCATCAAGAAAGCTATGGGGGGCTGATCAGGTCATGGCGAGGACACGGCTCATTTTTTCAGGCTCAGGGGGCCAGGGCGTTATAACCGCCTCGATCATACTTGCCGAAGCGGCGGCTCTCCACGAGGGCCTCAACGCCGTGCAGGCCCAGTCTTACGGTCCCGAAGCACGCGGAGGGGCTACCAGGGCGGACGTGATCCTCTCGGACGAAGAAATTCGATTTCCCAAGGTCACCCAGCCCAACATCCTGATATGCTTGACCCAGGAGGCTTACAACAAGTTTTCCTGGATAATCCGGCCCGGCGGGCTGCTGCTGACAGACAGCCACTTCGTGATACAGGAGAGAAAGATAGACGCCCGCCAGGTGGAAGTGGGCATGTACAAGGCCGTCATTCAGGAAATAGGCCGACCCATCGTCTTCAATATCTGCATGCTCGGCACACTCATCGGGCTTACCCGGCTGGTGCGCCCCGAAGCCGTCATGGAGGTGCTGGGTGAAACAGTCCCAGCGGATTTCCTGGACATGAACCGCCAAGCACTGGAACTGGGACTTGGATTAGGCGAAAGCTCGGCACCCTAGCCCTAAAGATCAGAAAGACTTGAATGTGTTCTTAGTGGTGAACGTCCGCTTTAAAAACACCGGTAAGCTCTTCAGGTGCTCAGCAGTGAAGCTCTGTTCTTAAGGCGTATCCGGGGGCCTAGAGAGGAATGTTCCCGTGACGTCTTTCCGGGATGGAGGTCTTTTTGTCCCGGAGCATCTGAAGGGCCTTGATCAGCCTAAAGCGGGTGGCTTCCGGGAAAATGATGTTGTCTATGTAACCTACTTCAGCGGCCCTGAAGGGACTGGCAAAGCTGTTACGGTACTCATCCACCAATCGGTTACGGGTTCCATCAGGGTCTTCCGAATCGTTTATCTCTTTACGGAAAATAATGTTGGCCGCACCCTCGGGCCCCATCACTGCTATCTCCGCCGAGGGATAGGCGAAATTGATGTCCGCGGCCAAATGCTTGCCTGACATGGCGATATAAGCGCCGCCGTAAGCCTTTCGCGTAACCACGGTGATCTTGGGTACCGTGGCTTCACTATAAGCGAAGATGATTTTTGCCCCGTGCTTTATGATGCCTCCGTATTCCTGCTGGACTCCGGGGAGATATCCGGGCACATCCACAAAGGTGATCAGCGGGATGTTGAATGAGTCACAGGTACGGACGAACCGCGCGCATTTCATAGACGCATCGATGTCCAGGCATCCGGCGAGAAAACGGGGCTGGTTGGCCACGATTCCGACCGCTGTCCCGTTGAGGCGGCCGAATCCCACGACCATGTTCATCGCGTAGTGCTGATGAACTTCCAGAAAAACCCCATGGTCCAGGACT
This sequence comes from uncultured Desulfobacterales bacterium, assembly GCA_964450535.1. GTDB lineage: Bacteria > Desulfobacterota > DSM-4660 > Desulfatiglandales > HGW-15 > JAIPEI01. The sequence goes on along the minus strand of CAYVDE010000017.1, from coordinate 14,845 downwards.
TTCCGGATAAGGTCCTTCATGTTGTAAGGAAGACGAGGGTTGGTGGGAACCAGTTCGTTCAGTTCGGGATCCATCCGGTTCGGGTCGTCCGTGCAATCCGTATCAGGAGACCTTTCACGGTAATTCTGGGGAAGATATGCAAGGAGTTGCCGGACCCTGTCCAGGGCTTCTCGATCGGAATCCTCTGCAAAGTGCGCCACTCCGCTCTTGGAGTTATGGGTCATTGCCCCGCCCAGTTCCTCGGCGGTCACCTCTTCAGAAGTAACCGCCTTGATGACCTGAGGGCCGGTGATGAACATGTTGCTGGTCTTCTTCACCATAATGGTGAAGTCGGTGAGAGCGGGAGAATACACCGCGCCACCGGCGCAGGGCCCCATGATGACCGAGATCTGGGGGACTACTCCCGAGGCGAATACATTTCTCTTGAAGATCTCGCCGTAGCCGCCAAGGCTAATAACGCCTTCCTGAATCCGAGCTCCTCCCGAATCGTTCAGGCCGATAACAGGGGCCCCGTTTCGAAGCGCCAGGTCCATGACTTTGCAGACCTTCTCTCCGAAGGCGCCGCTCAAGGAACCGCCGAACACCGTAAAATCCTGGGCGAATATGAACACCTTTCTGCCGTCTACTGTCCCGTAGCCGGTAACAACCCCATCGCCGGGAATCTTCTTCTTCTCCATGCCGAAGTCGTGGCATCGATGGACGACGAACTTATCGATCTCCTGGAAGCTGTCCATGTCAAGAAGGTGGTCGATCCGCTCACGGGCGGTCATCTTCCCCTTGGCATGCTGCTCGGCTATTCTTTTTTCACCACCGCCGATCTCTGCTTCACTGTTTCGACGTTCCAACTCCCTGATTCTGTCTTCCATCTCCATAAGGCGCCCCCGGCAGGAGGAGAAGAGGAACCCCTCTGTCACTAGGGAATAAAGACTATCCGCAAAAGGCTGCGGGGCAAGTACAAACCGCTGATTTCAAAGCTATTCCAGGACCAGGAGAACAGCCTCTGCATCCACTGCGTCCCCGCTGCTGCACATGATTTCTTTCACGGTTCCCGAGTCACCCGCCACCACCGGCAGCTCCATCTTCATCGCCTCGAGAATTACGACTTCGTCGCCCTCGTTGACTGTATCCCCCACGTTCACTTTCACTTCGATAACCTTCCCACCCATTGGAGCATTGATCTCACTCACGACTATTTCCTCCTTTTTGTTATTGATCTTCAGCGTTCGCTGGAAAATCGTGGAAAAATGAATTCGTGATATAACACCGAAGAGCCGCTCATTGTCAAGATCAAAGTCAGGCCGGCTTCCGCTCCAGCCGTTATCCGCCCGACATATCCGGGTCAAGAACGTGCCTGAACTGCTTTCTTTTCTTCGTGCACTTCACAGTGAAAAATTTAAATACTAATCAGTCATGAGGTAACGTCACAGGATCCTTGACACAGAGGCATATGTTAACTAGTATACGGCATCTTAGTTGATCTGAAAGGCATGCCAAAGCATATTGGTGACGAAATCGGGTCACGGGAGGTCTACACATGCCAGTCTACACATGGGTTGCCGAGACGCGCAAAGGCAGAAAGCTGAAGGGTGAACTCGAGGCCGCTGATGAACGCATCGCCATGAGTCAATTGAAACGGCGGAACCTCACAGTCAAGAAACTCAAACCGAAACCCAAGGATCTTTTTGAAAACGTCTCTTTCCTGCAGCCAAAAGTCACCAAGAAAGACCTCGTCATCTTCACTCGGCAGTTTTCCACCATGATCGATGCGGGCCTTCCACTGGTCCAGGGGCTGGGCATCCTGGCCGAACAGGCGGAAAACAAGACCTTCCGGAACATCCTGAAGCAGATCTCCAGGGATGTGGAAGGCGGCTCCACTCTCGCCGAGGCCATGAAGAAGCACCCTAAAGTCTTTGATGACCTGTTCGTGAACCTGGTGGCCGCCGGCGAGGTGGGCGGTATCCTGGACACCATCATGCGCAGGCTTGCCGTATTTATCGAAAAGGCGGAAAAGCTCAAGAGCCAGATCAAGGGCGCCATGACCTATCCAATCGTGGTCATGGCCATCGCCATCATAGTCATAGCGGTGATTCTCATCTTCGTAATACCGGTATTCGAGGACATGTTCGCCAGCTTTGACCAGGCCCTCCCCGTGCCCACTCAGGTTGTGGTGAATATGAGCCAGTTTATGACCAACAACATCCACTGGGTGATCCTGGGGTTTATCGCCCTTGTATTTATATTCAAGAGGTTCCGGGCGACCAAAAAGGGACGCAGAATCACCGACGATCTCATGCTAAAGCTCCCGATCTTCGGCGACCTGCTCAAGAAAACCGCTGTGGCGCGTTTTACCCGTACCCTGGGAACCATGATCAGCAGCGGCGTCCCTATTCTGGATTCTCTTGAAATCGTTGCCAGGACAAGTGGAAACGTGATCCTGGAAGAGATCATATTCGAGGTCAGGGGGAGCATCGCGGAAGGCCAGACCATCGCTGAACCTCTGTCGGAAAACGACGTCTTCCCCGGAATGGTCGTCCAGATGATCTCCGTTGGTGAGGCCGTAGGCGCTCTGGACACCATGCTCGAAAAGATAGCCGACTTCTACGACGAAGAAGTGGATGCTGCGGTGGCGGCCTTGACCTCCATGCTCGAACCCCTTCTCATGCTGTTCCTGGGCGGCTCCATCGGCGGGCTGGTCGTTGCCATGTACCTGCCGATCTTCTCCATGGCGGGAGCCGTGGGAGGCTAGCACATTCCCATTCCCGGGTCCCTCTTCAAGACTCACCGCTTTTGAATGAGGGCCCCTGGGTTTCAAGAACGGCCCGGTGCCGGTCCCGGCCTGCCCGGTCCGGACCCCTAATCAACGCTGGGCCGGAGCCGGCTAATGACTTCCATTCACGCATGACCCGACAAACCCGGAAAATACCCCCCAGGGAACTCTCCAGTCGACTTCAACGGCTGATGTTCCTCCGGGTACTGATCGTCTCGGTCCTCCTGGGGGCCTCCGTATTCCTGCAGGCGCAAAAGACGAGCGCCTATCTCGGAGACATCCAGACCTCACACTACGTCCTGATCTCAGCGGTCTATTTCCTCACCTTCATTTACATCGTCCTTCTCAAACGAATGCGTAACCTGAGCAGGCTGGCCTATTTACAACTCCTGATCGACACCTTTCTCATAACAGCCTTCATATACACAACCGGCGGCATTGAGAGCTTCTTCTCTTTTCTTTATATCCTGACCATAATCAGCGCCAGCATGCTTCTGTACCGCCGTGGAGGACTCATTGTCGCCTCCAGCAGCAGCATTCTCTATGGGGTCCTGCTGGACCTCCACTACTACCAGGTGATTACCCCTTACGGGGCGCCCACGAGTATGCCCGCGGATGACCAGGCCGCTTACCTCTTTTTCCGCATCCTTGCCCACACCGCGGCCTTCTATATTGTCGCCATGCTAAGCAGCTACCTTTCCGAGCAGACGCGTATAAGCCGCGACGAACTCGAAGCAAAAAAGGTAGACATCAGCAAGCTTGAGATACTGAACGAGCGTATCGTCCAGAGCATGACATCCGGTTTGATAACGGTGGACGACGACAGGCGGATCATCCTTTTCAACCCGGCCGCAGAAGTCATCTTCGGTGTCCAGGGAAGCGAGGCGAACGGCCGAAAGATCGACGACCTCCTTCCCTTTCTTCAGGATTACGTGGATTCAAATTCCTCCCTCCAAAGCGGCCGGCCGGCCATAGCGGACATCCCTTACAGACATCCTGACGGAAAAGAGCTTTTCCTCCGGGTAATCGTGTCTCCTCTGATCATGCCCGGTGGGGAAGCAATCGGGCGAATCCTTGTCTTTCAAGACCTGACGGAAATCAGGCGCATTGAGAAGGAGATGCAGCGAGTGGAGGGCCTTGCCATGGTGGGTGAACTGGCGGCCGGAATCGCACACGAGATTCGCAATCCCATGGCCTCCATAAGCGGCTCCATTCAGGTGCTCAAAGAGGGGCTTGACCTCAATGATGATGATGTTTCCGGCCGTCTCATGGACATTGTTGTAAGAGAAGTCAACAGACTGAACCGTCTCATAAGCAATTTCCTCCAGTACGCCAGGCCTCCAAGGACAACATCCCGCCGATTCGAACTCAACAAGCTGATTCTGGACTCCCTGGACCTATTCCGAAATTCAGGCGAGGAAACGGCTAAAATCCGTGTAGTTACCCGGTTCAACGAACCGGCACATATAGAATCCGACCCCGAACAGATTAGACAAGTCATCTGGAATATTCTCCTTAACGCCCGGGACGCCATGCCCGGTGGTGGAACACTCTACATGGAAACACGCATTGGAAACGACGAAGGCACGCCTGAAAGGCACGCCTCCGAGGTGGAACTGGTCGTGAGGGACACGGGCACAGGGTTCACCCGGGAAGCACTCGACAATCTCTTCACGCCTTTTTTCACTACCAAGGAGGAGGGGTCCGGACTGGGCCTGGCCACAGTGAAAAGAATCGTGGAAGGGCTTCACGGCCGGGTGCGGGGGGAAAATCATCCGGAAGGCGGGGCCCGAATCATTCTGAAGCTCCTCCTTCCCACTGAGAACGAGGAGGCCTCTTGACAAAAGGCACTCTCAGCAGACAGCCCTGGCTATCCACTGTTAATCGCCCAAGCCGATACCTCGGAAACGAGCCGAACGCGATACGGAAGCCGCGCAAAAAAACGGAAGTCCTCTTCGGACTGGCCTACCCGGACGTCTATGAGGTAGGCATGAGCCACTACGGCCTTCGCATTCTATACCATATCCTGAATGAACCGGAGTGGCTCTCCGCGGAACGTGTCTTCTGCCCCTGGGTGGACATGGAAAAGGCTCTTCGGGAGCACGATCACCCCCTGCAGACCCTGGAATCAGGGACTCCCCTGAAGGACCTGGACATACTGGGCTTCAGCCTACAGCATGAACTCTGTTACACGAACGTACTGACCATGCTCGATCTGGCCGGTATTCCTTTTCTCGCGGTTGATCGAGACGAAACACACCCTTTGATCATCGCCGGAGGACCCGCCTGTTTCAACCCTGAACCCGCCGCCGAAGTCTTTGATGCATTCCTGATCGGTGACGGAGAAGAGGCCGCCCTGGAGATCTGCCGCCTTGTACGCCGGGCCGCAAGGGACGGCGAGACTCGCAAATATCTCTTAAAGGAACTCGCGAGCATAAGAGGAGTTTATATCCCCTCCTTTTTCGAGCCTTCTTACGAACACGAAGGAGTAATCAAGGAGATAAAACCGCTGCTGCCGGAACGCCCGACGGTCCTGAAGGCCTTGATTACCGACCTCGAGGCGTCCCCCTATCCCGCGGACCAGGTCGTGCCTTTTGCCGAGCCTGTTCACGATAGACTCGCGGTGGAAATCTGCCGGGGATGCACCCGCGGGTGCCGGTTTTGCCAGGCAGGCATGATTTACCGGCCCGTCCGGGAACGGTCACCCTCCAATGTCCTCGACCTGGTTAAAAAGGGACTGGACGGGACCGGATATGACGATGTATCACTACTTTCTTTGAGCACCGGAGATTACACGTGCATCGGACCCCTGCTCACCGCCCTGATGGACCGCCAAAGCCTGGATAAAATCGCGATCAGTCTTCCTTCTCTTAGAATCGACAGCCTGGACGAGGCCTGGTTCGAACAGATCAAGCGGGTCCGGAAGACCGGTTTCACCCTGGCCCCGGAGGCGGGCACCGATCGCCTGCGCAGGGTAATAAACAAATCCCTTACCAACAGGGAAATAGTGGAGGCCGCCCGCAAGGTGTATTCGGCTGGATGGAAACTCATCAAGCTCTACTTCATGGTAGGGCTTCCGGAAGAGAAAGAGAAGGATCTGCACGGGATCATTCAACTATCAAAAGAGGTGGCCCGCATGGCGGGCGGGCGCGGGAGGCGTCCGCTTCTTCATGTCAGCGTGGCCGTTTTCGTACCAAAACCCCACACGCCTTTCATGTGGCACCCCCAGCTCTCCTTTGAAGAGGGCCGGAGACGAATACAGGTGATCCAGGACGGCATAAGGGATCGCGGCATTCGAGTCAAATGGAACGACCCGGGCATGGGCCGTCTGGAAGGGATCTTTTCCCGGGGGGACAGGCGTCTCACGGCCGCCCTGATAGAGGCCTGGAAAACAGGGGCACGGTTCGATGCATGGGGGGAGCAGTTCCGGCCGGACACCTGGGAAGAGGCCTTTAAAACCACGGGCACGGACACCCAATTCTATCTAACCCGGGAGAGGAGACTCCACGAGGTCCTTCCATGGGACCACATCAGCTCCGGCGTGCGAAAGGAGTTTCTGTGGCGTGAGTGGGAAAGGGCCCTGAAAGAAAAACCTACGCAGGACTGTCGTACAATATGCCTGGAGTGTGGAGTGTGTGACCATGATCGCGTCGATCCGATCATCAGAAGCGAAGAACCGCCCATGAATAATATGGCAAAAGATATCGCGGCCGGCCCAAATTACGATCAGGTCTTCCAGCGGAGCTTCCTGCTCACCTTTTCAAAAACCGGCACCTCAAGGTATCTTGGGCACCTGGAGCTTGCCCGGACGTTCATCCGGGCACTCAGGAGGGCGGGCCTCAATGCAGTCCACACCAAAGGATTCCACCCGGCACCCAAGGTCTCCTTTTCAGCGGCACTGCCTGTGGGCACGGAGAGCATTCAAGAGACCGTACGAATAGAGCTCCACGACCCGCCACCTCCTGTCGAAATCAAACAACGTCTCAACAGTAACCTAACGGAAGGCATTCGAATCCTTCTAGTGGAGGATACCACGGGCCAGGCCAAAAAAAACCGGCTGATGGAGAGTCGCTATCACATTACTTCCAATGAGTGCGATTTGGATCCTGATGCGGCTCGACGGTTTCTCGCCCTCCCGGAACACCCGGTCACCAGGACCTCACACAAAGGAGACAGGGTCGTGGATGCCCGCGCTCAGGTCAAGGACATCCGCTGTTATCCCCCGGATAAGGTGGAAATCGTTGTTCTTCACCCTCCCGGCCCCTCCCTGAGACCGGAAAGGATGGTAAGAGAAATCTTCGGACTGACCCGCACCCAGGCGGCATCATTAAAGATATTGAAAACAAAGCAGACATTGGGGTAGGATCCCGAAGAAACCAAACTGGACGCTCATTCCTGACGCCAGTGCTCCTTGCCTTTGGATTGCGGGCAAGGGCTCGCTTTAGAGGAGTCGGCCATTCGCCTCAGGTGATCCGCCGATAGTCACCGGCAATGCGCCGGACCCCGCCCACATAAACGGTAACCGCGTCGAATCGAGACACATCCATGTCCACGGAACTCATCATAAACGCCAGGCCTTACGAAACCCGCGTAGCTGTTGTTGAAAACGGCGTCCTGGCGGAATTGCACATCGAGAGGGAAACCGGACAGGAACTGATGGGCAACATCTACCGCGGTCAGGTTGTCCGCGTCCTCCCCGGCATGCAGGCGGCGTTTGTGGATATCGGCCTCGATCGAACCGGTTTTCTTTATGTATCCGACGTCTACAGGGAAATTTCAGACATTGAGCGGGCGATGGTAAGTGAGGCATCGGCAAGGGCGCCAGGGAACGCCTCGGCTGAAGAGGAAATTGTTCCCGAATCCCTGCCCGCCGTCTCCCTGGCAATTGAAGAACTCCTTCACACGGGCCAGGATATCATGGTCCAGGTCTCCAAGGAACCGATCGGCACCAAGGGCGCCCGTCTCACATCCCACGTCTCACTCCCGGGCCGGCACCTGGTACTAATGCCCACAGTCAACCACATCGGTGTTTCCCGCCGCATCGAGGACACGGCTGAGCGGGATCGCCTTCGAAACCTCGCCCGCGAGATGACGCCCGACCACCTGGGTTTGATTGTGCGCACCGTGAGTGAGGGAGCCAGCCGGGAAAAGCTCAAAGCTGAACTGGACTTTCTCCTAAAGCTCTGGGAATCCATCAGTGAAGCAATGAATCGCTCCACAGGCCCCTCCCTTCTTTACAAGGACCTTGCCGTCTCACTGAGATCGGTTCGGGACCTTTTCACCCGTGAAGTGGATCGGCTCGTCATCGATTCCAGAGACGAGTTCGATAACATCATGACCTTCATCGAGACCTTCGCGCCTAGGCTTCGGCACTCTGCGGAACTCTATGACGGGGGCGATCCCATATATGACGCATACGGCCTGGAGATGGAAGTCTCCAGGGCTCTTGAAAACAAGGTCTGGCTCAAGTCGGGGGGATACATAGTCATCGAAATAACAGAGGCATTGACCGCAATCGATGTCAACACCGGCAGCTATGTGGGAAAGCGAAACCTGGAAGAGACCATTCTGACTACGAACCTGGAGGCCGTCAAAGAGATCGGTTACCAGCTCCGCTTGAGGAACATCGGCGGGCTCATTGTCATTGACTTTATAGACATGGAACGTAAGTCAAGCCGTGAACGGGTGTTCTCCTCTTTGAAGGACGCATTGAAGAAGGACCGCGCAAAGACCCACATTCTCCGCATGTCTGAACTGGGTCTCATTGAAATGACCCGGAAGCGCACACGGGAAAACCTGAACCGGTTCCTGGAAGAACCCTGTTTCTACTGCGAGGGAAGGGGCACACTCAAGAGCCGCCGGACTATCTGCTATGAAATCTTCCGCGACTTGGAAAGGGAAACGGCCAATACCAACGGGAAAGACAAGCTCTACCTCACAGTACACCCGGAAATCGAACATACACTCAAAGAGGAAGAGCATGATTCCGTTGCCATGGTTGAAAAGAGAATAGACCGCCGGATCATCATCACCAGTAGCAGCGATTTTCACCTCGAGCAGTACGAGATCGGCACTTGACCGGCGCTGATCAAGGAGTGAAATGGCTAACAGGATTCTAAGCTCGAGCCGCGCAGCAGGGGCCGTGATTATCGTCCTCTTCACGGTCCTTTCTTTTGGTCGACCTTCAATGCTTTTAGGACTCGAGCTCTTTTTCTACGACACATTTTCCCGCCTTTCCCCTTCAATTGTTCAACCGTCCGAAAACTTGGCTCTCGTCGAAATCGACAGGAACTCGCCGGGTGCGGAGGAGATGAGGGGCCTGCCGAGGCATTTGATCGCCGAACTCATCGATCGACTGGATGATGCAGGGGTCCGGCTCATCGGCCTGATGGTCCCTCTTACGGAAAAGTCCAGAGGGACCGGCTATGAGGCGATTATGGACCTCCGCGAAAAGCTGGAAGCCTACCCTCTATCTACACAGCACCAGAAGCTCGCCGCTTGGGTGGGAGAAAACCTCAAACGCCTGGAACAGGAGCTGGACGCCGACGGGAAAATTACGGAAAGCATTCGACGAAGCGGAAAAGTAGTTCTACCGGTATTAGTTGAATTCGAGGGAAAGGGGAGCCGCACCACCGGCAATGCCCTTCAGGGCCTTTCCGGAAACCTTCTCGGCCCCGGCAGCCTGGACGAGGCGCTGAAACGGCAAATCACGGCCGTTGACATCGCTCTTCCCTTCAACGATCTAAGCCGGGCCGCGGCAGGGTTAGGTCATGCGAGCCTCACCATCGGAAACCGGTTCGAGGGCCGGCAACATGCTGTCATCGTCCGTTACCGGGGGACGATATTACCGTCGATGCCGCTCAGGCTGGCTGCGGCCTACAAGGATCTCGACCCCGCTGAAATCCAGGTAAAGGACGGACGTTTCCGTTTGGGAACGGAATCGATACAAATTGTGGAAGGAGGAATGCTTCCACGTTTCACCGGTAAAGGTCCCTCAGTCCCCACCTACTCGTCAGCCGATATACTGGCCGGAAAACCGGGCAACAAACTCAAGGATAGAATCGTCCTTGTGGCATTCGAACCAGGAACAGGCGTATCGTTTAACACCCCCGTGGACAATGCAATGCCCGAGGGACGCCTGGCCGCGGGGGTCCTCGAGGACCTTCTGGCCGGGCGATGTGTCACACGACCGGCCGCCTTTCCTTACCTGGAGCCGGCACTGGTCTTCGTGCTGGGACTTCTTGGGCTCTTTTTCTGCTTGCGGCTCCCACGCACAGGAAGCATGGCCGCCTCGGCAGGCCTGGCCGCTGCCGCACTCGCAGCGGGTTTCGCCGCATTCTTATGGGGAAGCGCCTGGCTTCGTGTCGGCTCCGCCGCAGCCTGCGTTATCCTCGTTTTCCTGGTAACAGCCATACAGCGCCTCTTTCTGGCCACTTCCACGAGCAAGGAGGCCTTGGAGACCAACCGGCTGCTGGGGCTGAGCTTTCAAAGCCAGGGACTCCTGGACCTGGCCTTTGACAAATTCAGGAAACTCCCGCTGGACGGTGAGTCCCGGGAACTGTTATACAACCTGGGCCTGGAATTTGAAAAGAAACAGATGATCAACAAGGCCCTGGCCGTCTACGAGCACGTCAGAAGGGGAGGAGAATTCGGGGATCTGGGCGACCGCGTTCCCAAGCTCCGTGAACGGGCAAGCACCTCCACTCCAGGCAGCCGCGCGGCGGAAGGAAAAATTCTCAAGGAGGCGTCAGGCGAGATCCTTTCAAGGGTGGGAAGATTCGAGATACAGGGCGAGCTCGGCAAGGGCTCGATGGGGCTGGTATACAAGGCCCGGGATCCCAAAATCAACCGGCTTCTGGCCATCAAGACTATTCGGTTCTCCGACGAGTTCGAAGAGGAGGTAATACAGGAGATCAAGGACAGGTTTTTCGCCGAAGCTGAAATCGCGGGACAGCTCTCCCACCCTTCCATCGTCACCATTTACGATGTTGGTGATGACGGGGATTTGACCTATATGGCCATGGAGTTGCTGGATGGAAAAGACTTGGACAAGTTCGTCACAAAAGACAACCTCCTTCCCCTTCCCAAAGTACTGGATGTTGTGGCCCGCGTAGCCGAAGCGCTCGCTTTCGCCCATCGTGCCAACGTGATTCATCGCGATATCAAGCCTGCCAACATAATGCTCCTGGAGGGCGGGGGAGTGAAGGTGACGGACTTCGGGATCGCCAAGGCCATCTCCTCGTCGAGGACACGAACCGGGGTCATTCTTGGCACGCCCAACTACATGTCTCCGGAACAGATTATGGGTCAGAAAATCGATCACCGGTCGGATATTTTCTCTTTAGGGGTGCTCTTCTTTCAGTTGCTCACCGGCCGGCTGCCCTTTCAGGGAGAAAACCTGAGCAGCCTCCTGTATCAGATCACTCAGGTCCGGCAACCATCAGTCCGTGAAATAAACCCCAAGGCCCCAAAGGCCTGCGAACAGATAATCGACAGGGCCCTTGCCAAGAACCCGGCCGACCGATTTCAGTCTGCGTCGGAAATGGCCAAACTGCTCGGGCTTCTGAGTTCCAAAATCGAGGAATTGGTCAGACGGAAGCCTCAACGGCGACAACAACAATCCAAGGCATAGGGGAAAAGTCGGCCTTAACGACAGGAGGCACTTTGGAGATTCGAGCATCAGGACTGACCGATGTGGGATTAAAGAGGGACGGCAATGAAGACGCCTTTTCCACGGACGACGCCAACGGTCTGTACATTGTAGCGGACGGGATGGGAGGCCACCTGGCCGGAGAAGTCGCGAGCCGGATCGCCGTGGAGATGATTAACAAAAGTTTCCAGCGATGGGTCAAGAACGAGACCCCCACAGAAGAACTCTATGGAACCCCGGACACGTCCCTCACGCTTACGGGCAACTATCTCTCCAGCAGCATTCGTCTCGCAAACCGAGTGGTTTATGAGATGGCTGCCGAATACGAACAATACCACGGCATGGGAACCACCGTGGCATGCGTACATGTATCACCCAAACTCATCGTAGCCGCCAATGCCGGGGACAGCCGCATTTACTTGGTTCGAGACGGGAAACTGGAGCGCCTTTCCAGGGACCACACCATCGTCTCAGAACAAATGGAAACAGGCATGATGACGATCGAGGAGGCTGAAACATCCCCACTAAAGCATGTTCTGACACGAAACCTGGGGTCATCTGAAGACGTCGAGGTGGACATATACGAGATCGAACCGTCGAATAACGACCGCTTCGTCCTGTGCTCCGATGGTCTCACCGACCTTGTGTTAGACCAGGAGCTCCTCGATATGACAATGGATGCAAGCGATCCCAAAGTGCTTTGCCAAGACTTTATAGATACCGCCCTGCGGCGGGGCGGGCACGACAATACGACCGTGGTCACAGTTTTCGTGACAGGTATTGCGAGGCCTAAAGAGCGGCCTCTAAAAAAAATCGGCCTCCTGTTGGCCGATATAATCATAGGGATCCAGAAATTGATAAAAAAAATCAAACCCTGAACAATTTCATATTGATATTGCGGCGTGTATTAAACTAATATTGATTTCAACACAGAATTCGGGGGAAGCCATGGCCAGATTGATACTGACGTTCAACAAGCAGGTGATCAAGGAAATTCCGGCGTTAAAGGAAAGCATCACCATCGGTCGCAACGATGACAACACAGTGGTGATCGACAATCTAGCCGTATCAGGGTATCACGCCAGGATCGATAAGGCCGGGACGGACTTTGTCCTCACCGACCTCCAGAGCACAAACGGAACATTCGTAAACAATGAAAAAATCGTTTCCCACAAGCTTCAACATGGTGACAAAATCATCATCGGAAAGCACATGCTCCTTTTCGTCACGTCCGCCAAGGGCGAAGCCGAGCCCCAGGATGACAACAAGCTGGACATGGACAAGACGATGATGCTGGACACGGCAAAGCAGCGGGAACTCCTCTCCAAACAAAAAACTGCTCCGGCCGATGCCAAGGCGGTTGAAAAAGTAGGTGTAATCAGTTTCATCGACGGGTCAGGCCTGGGGGATATCGAACTCTCAAAGAAGCTGACCAAAATCGGGAAGGCGGACACTTCGGAGGTCAAGCTTTCCGGAATGCTTATGGGCGCTACGGCGGCCACCATCAGCCGCCGCCCTTCAGGCTACACCATATCGTTTGCGGGCGGGATGGCCAAACTGAAGGTAAACGGCGAAGTGGTAAAGGAAAGCACTGCGTTGAAGGACTTCGACACGATTGAAATCGGGTCTTACAAGTTCCAGTTTTATCAGAAGGAGGTTTGAGGGGATTCCCGGCCGAAGACGCGCTTCCCCCCTCCGCCTCGGAGCATTCCCCAGGAACTCGCTCACTCTTCGAGGGTGGGCGGGTTTTTTTGCCGCCTCCTCTTCCTGAACTCCGCCAGCCCGTCCTCGATCTCTTCCCTGGTAAACCGTTTACCGCACTGAGTGCACTGATATACCTCGGCTGTCACCCGATCGTAGATGAGATCATCGGAAAAGTTGACCCCGTGGAACCTGAGGCAAAAATTGTGAATCCGCGTGAACTCCCTTGACCTGCACTTATCACATTCGAAATAGTCGACATGCGACCCCATCAGTTGCTCCTCCAGCCTGCACCGGGCATATCATCAGAACCCCGGCATTCGTCCAGCATCGAAACGCCGACACCTTCGCTTCTACCCCGTTCAGGATTGATTTTCAACGGCTTTTTCAAAAGCCGGGTTATTCACACCCCGCCATCACATCACCGGCACGGACCCCGACCCTTTGCGGCGAAAGATAGCTTCCAGCAGTCCCGCCGTTCCGGTCATCATATTGTCCCCGAACGGAGCACCCGGGCGGATTTCGAGACTCGCCCCCCCAAGCATGCCTCGTTTGGGGCCCGTGGCCACGATTCGCTCTACAGCCTCGTACCCGACTGTCTTCCTGATATAAGCGCCGTGCCCGCCTTCGGCCAGGATCTCGCGATGGTTCAAACGACCTTCGGCGAGTTCCCTGAGCAGGATCTCGATCCTTCCAAGCTCCAGATCCGATGTATGGTACTCAAAAAAACCGCATACCTCTCCGGCTTCCAGGGCCGCACCCACGGTATGCGAAGTGGCCACATCAAGCACCAGAAGACGCTGCAGTGAAGCCGCCTCAGGGTCAAGGGAAGCACCTAAGACTGCAGCCATCCCGGAATCCATGACAAAAACCTGTTCCGCCGGCAGCCTCCTTGCGGAAGCGGCGATTGACCGAAGACGATTAAACTCGCCCGGCACCTGATCGTCCTCGAAAAGGAGGCTCTCGGGGTAAGGCTTTTGGTCCAGGGAAGCCTGGAACAAGGAGTGCCTGAAATCCAGGTGGGACACCCCTCTGGGAGGCACACCATGATCTTGAGCGCAGGCTCCGACCACTTCAAACGCAAACGGCACGCCCAGGCCTTCGAGAATAAGCCTGACACGATCGAGGTTGATGTCTTCCGTGACCAGATGGGCGTAGCGTTTGCTTTTAAGAAGCTTTTCGGCCTCGTCGTCGGACACAACGTGAATACCGGTGGAAAGAACTCTCTCGGTGTCATGATGGATTGTCGCGGCGGAAGACTCGGACATGATAACACGCCCTTTCCGGGCCTTCTCCTTGAGAATTCCGGTCAATTTACCGCCGCCCATTTCGTACCCCGTCACCAGGATGTCTCCTTTGAGGGCGGCGGCATGCTCGGCAACCGTCAACACGGGGGAACGGCACACCGCCTTGAAATGCAGTCCCGATTCAGCATGGTACCAGAGAAGGTCCAGTGTGCCGGCGCCGATGTCCAGGAGAAGATATCGACTCACGAATGCCTCCTCCTACATACCAGGAAAAAGGACCACCCTGATTACGGCGGCCTTTATGCCCTCCGCGGGGATTAAACGATTCAAAGTATGCAGGGGCTGGAATATGGAAATAAAAATGGAGCCACCGTGCGGAGTCGAACCGCAGACATCCTCATTACGAGTGAGGTGCTCTACCAGCTGAGCTACGGTGGCCCTACAAGGCCGTTTTATATCCGCCCGGCCGCTTTGTGTCCA
>CAYVDE010000016.1:0-41543 GCA_964450535.1 uncultured Desulfobacterales bacterium | reverse complement strand
GCCGTCTGGGGTTTGTGGAGGTGGAAAAATCCGTTCTTCCCCACAAGGTCTGGGCGGACTGCCTGAAGTGCGCAAAGTTTCCTGATTGCGATGAGACGGCCATGACAAGGGATATCTGAGAATAAAGTTTTCACCACGAAGAACACGAAGAGCACGAAGAACACTAAGAGTAGATGAAAAGAAAAGATAAAAAACCGTCGTTACCCAAGGAGGCATAAGTCATGTTCGGCATCGGACTTCCGGAGCTGATTATTATCATGGTGATAGCCCTTATCATCATCGGGCCGAGCAAGCTTCCGGACCTGGCCCGGGGCCTTGGAAAAGGCATGGCCGAATTTAAGAAGGCCACACAGGAAATCAAGGACAGCCTGGAGGTGGATGAAGACTTCAAGGAGATCCGCAAGGACCTGCACGACACAGTGACCGGCCTGAATCGCCCTCCGGACGAGTCCCTGGACAAGGCCCCGGAGGTGGGCCCGCCTGTTGCGGCCGGGCGTGACCGAGTCGAAGAATACACTCCATCCGGTAACTTGCCTGAGGAAGACAAGCGACAAACAACCGCAGGCGGTCAAGAGCCGCCGGAAGAAGGTGATACGGCCGGCAAGGTCGCAGGCGATGAAAACGCGGGCGAACCGAAGGAGGGCGCCTCGTCCAAGGAGGGCGAGTGATCATGGAGAGTGACGACAAACAGCCGTTCATGAGCCATCTGGAGGAACTGAGGAAACGGCTGGTCATATGCGCCATTACAGTGGGCGTCGGATTCGTGATCGCTTATTTCTTTGCGGAGCAGCTCTTCCAGATTCTGATCTCGCCCCTCAGGGAGAACATGGAGGATGGACAGCAGCTCATCTTTACAAACCTTCCCGAGATGTTTTTCGCATACCTCAAGACCGCTCTGGTGACCGCGATCCTGGCCGCCGCCCCCTTGATATTCTATCAGCTCTACATGTTCGTGGCCCCCGGCCTCTACCGGCACGAGCGGAACCTGGTTGTGCCCTTTGTAATCAGTTCCACCCTCCTGTTCGTCGGGGGTAGCCTGTTCGGGTACTTCATTGTTTTCCCTTTCGGGTTCCGGTTTTTCTTAGGCTTTGCCACCGACCATATTCAGGCGCTGCCTTCGGTGAAGGAGTACTTTTCGTTTGCCATAAAACTGCTCTTTGCATTCGGGCTTGTCTTTGAGCTACCGGTTGTGGCCTTCTTTCTGGGAAAGCTGGGGGTTGTCACACCGGAACTCATGCGGCGTAAGCGAAAGTACGCCATCCTGCTGGTGTTCGCCATGGCCGCGATTCTCACGCCCCCTGACGTTGTGACCCAGTTCATGATGGCCGTGCCGCTGATTATCCTGTATGAGATCAGCATCCTGGTGGTACGGATGGCCAGGGGCGGAAAGGGTGAGGGTGTAGGTGAAGGTGAAGGTGAGGAGTGAGGGTGCAGCTCAACAGGTTGAGGCCGAAGCTCTCTTGGCTCTCTATTCCCCGCTCAGCCTCGAAGAGGCCGGATAGCTCTGGGGAACGTCATCCGGGACAACGGGTAGGAAACGCCGGCCTTTTACCGTCAGGAGCAGGGGTTGTTTGAGGACCTCGCCTTCCTGGTCAAACCAGATCTCCCCTGTCACACCGGGCATGGTCTCCGATGTCCACAGGGCCTGTTTCAGGTCGTCTCGTGTGGTGATCCGGCTGTCAGACAGTATTTTCTTCAAGTATTGGATGGTGTCATAGCTGTTGGCCGCAAGATGGTCCGGGTCGCTCTCAAAAGCGGCGCGGAAATGCTCCACAAAGGATATCACCGGTCCGTTCGATACGTCCTTGAAGAAACCCGAAGGAATCAGGGCCCTCTGGACATAATCCCCTGCCAGCTCGATCAGGGCCTCGGTCTGCCACAGGCTGGTCCCCAGCAACTGAAGACCGAGCACCCTGTGAAACGGGAATTGAGGGGCGATCAGGGCCACGCGTTCACTGTTGTCCGGCAGGAAAACAGCATCGAAGTCCACTATCGGCGGCGGTTCGTCATCCTTCTCCGTCGTGGTTACGCCGCTTTCGGCCATCATGAGTTCAACCATGCGGTTTACAGAGGCGGGACGGGGATAGTAGAGCCCCACCATTTTCTTGACCTCATCGGAATAGTCCGTCTTTTCCGGCGGGTAGGCCTCCACTGCAGTGATTGTTCCGCCGAGTTCCTCCACACGGTCCCAGAAGAGGTTCATGAAGTGCCGGCCGTAAGGGTTGTCCGGGTAAAGGATTCCGAATCGCTGCATGCCCAGGCGGAAAAAGGCGTGGTCCGCAAGGGCCTTGACCTCCATTTGAGGCGTCAGGAAGTTTCGGAACACCATGTCCCCGATGGACGTTATGCCCTCCTTCTGGGCCATGGTGATGATGGGCACTCCCAGCTCCTGTGCCCTGGCCGCAGCAGCCTCCGCAGTCCTGCTGGACAGCGGCCCTATTACCGCCATGACCCGTCCTTCCGAGGCGAGTTCTTCCAGGGCCTTCACAGTGACGTCCGCGTCCCCCCGAGTGTCCCGAATGAGGAGTTCGATCTCGGGATCGCCGGGCCCGGAGAGCCACGGGGCCAAACCCATCTGTATGCCTTTAAGCGCCTCCTGGCCGTAGATGGCGAACGGCCCGGACAGGGGAAGAAGGCAGCCTATCCGTTCCCTTCCCACGGATAGCTCCTTGTCGATGCGCGCCAGGATTTGTCTTGCATTCAGCACCCAGTCCGGGTCCGAGGTGATTTCGAGCAGATCCATAGCGGACGTTTTGGCTTTCTGCAGGTCACCTTGGTCCTCGTGAAAAACCGCTATGCGGTGGAGGATATGGGGAAGAAAGGGATTATCCTCACGCCGGGAAGCCATGGCCTCGAGGTCGTTCAGTGAAGCGGAGTCCAGCATCTCGCGGACCGCCTCGTCCAGGGTGTCCGGCACTTCAGCCGGTTCAGGAATAAGCCCGGCCGCCCTGACCCAGAGGTCAAAGGCCTCCAAAGGGCGTCCCGCATCCGCCTCGCATTTTCCCAGGATGTACAGCACGTCTCCCTCGAGTGGATGCACTTGATTGCTTTCAAGCCAGGACTCCCCGCGGGAGCGGCAGAGATCGAATTCACCCAGCCGGTAGAGGGTGGACAGGATGTCGAGGCCCACCCGGGGCCTATCCGGATGAGAGGGGTATTCCCGGAAGACCCGCTCGAAAAGAGTCAGGGCCTCCTGAAAACGCCGGTCCCCGTAACAGATGCGCCCCATGGCGTATAAGGCTGACCGGGCGTTTTCCCCCTCAGGGAGCTCTTCAAGATAGTCGCGGTAAGCATCATAGGCGCGCTGGTACTCGCCGAGACGTTCGTACCGGCGCGCCTCTTCGAATATCTCCTCTTCAGGCGTCTTTACAGCGGGTTCCGGCCCCTTCCGAGGGGCCTTCAGCTGGCAGCCGGAGGCGAGAAGCAAAAGGGCCACCCCCGCCGCCATGGCGGGGACAGCCCTTGTGAAATGCCGGTACAGGGGTCTTATCACTTCTTTACTTCCTCGAAGTCCGCGTCCACCACATCGTCGTCATCGGAGGATCCCCCGCTTTCGGTCCCTGCGCCCGATGCGGCTTCCTCTCCCCCGGCCTGATGGGACGCCTGCGAGTACATGGCCTCGGCCAGCTTGTGGGACGCCTGGGTCAACTCATCTGTCTTCTGCTTGATTTCCGCAGCGTCATCCCCTTCCATTGCCTTCTTGAGGTTTTCTATGGCCGTGTTGATGTCTCCCTTGGTGCCGGCGTCCAGCTTGTCGCCCAGTTCACCGATGGACTTCTCGGTGGAGTAAATGAGGGAATCGGCCATGTTTTTGGCCTCGACGAGCTCGCGTTTCTTCTTGTCCTCATCGGCGTGGGCCTCGGCATCTTTGACAAGCTGCTCGATTTCCTCCTCGCTCAAGCCGCTCGATGCGGTGATTTTTATGGACTGCTCCTTGCCGGTTCCCTGGTCTTTGGCCGAGACGTTTACGATTCCGTTGGCGTCGATGTCAAAGGTCACCTCTATCTGAGGGACCCCTCTGGGTGCGGGCGGTATCCCCACCAACTGAAACCGCCCCAGGGTTTTGTTGTAAGCCGCCATCTCTCGTTCCCCTTGGAGCACGTGGATTTCCACTGCCGGCTGATTGTCGGCGGCGGTGGAGAAGATCTGGCTCTTTTTTGTGGGGATGGTGGTGTTTTTTTCGATGAGCTTGGTGAAGACGCCCCCGAGGGTCTCGATTCCCAGGGAGAGCGGCGTCACGTCCAGGAGCAGGACGTCCTTCACATCTCCCGTGAGCACGCCCGCCTGGATCGCGGCGCCCACCGCAACCACTTCGTCCGGATTGACGCCTTTGGTGGGCTCCTTTCCGAAGATCTCCTTGACCTTTTCCTGAACCCTGGGCATGCGGGTCATACCGCCCACCAGGATGATTTCATCGATGTCGGCGGGCTTGATGCCTGAATCTTTGAGTGCCATCTTGCAGGGCTCGGTTACATGGTCGATGAGGTCGCTCACCAGGGATTCCAGTTTGGACCGGGTCAGTTTCAGGTTCATGTGCTTGGGTCCGCTCGCGTCCGCAGTGATAAAGGGCAGGTTTACATCGGTTTCAATGGAGCCTGACAGTTCTATCTTGGCTTTTTCAGCGGCCTCTTTGAGCCTCTGGAGCGCCATTTTATCATTTCTAAGATCGATGCCCTGGTCTTTTTTGAATTCATCGGCCAGATAGTCAACGATGCGGAGATCAAAGTCCTCTCCTCCCAGGTGGGTGTCGCCGTTGGTGGACTTGACCTCGAAGACCCCGTCGCCGATCTCCAGGATGGAGATGTCGAAGGTGCCGCCGCCCAGGTCGAACACGGCGATCTTCCTGTCGCCTTTTTTGTCCAGCCCGTATGCCAGGGAGGCCGCGGTCGGCTCGTTGATAATACGTTCCACTTTCAGGCCGGCGATCCTGCCGGCGTCCTTGGTGGCCTGGCGCTGGCTGTCATTGAAGTAGGCGGGGACCGTGATCACCGCCTCGGTGACCTCGTGCCCCAGGTAATCCTCTGCTGTCTGCTTCATCTTCTGCAGGATCATGGAGGAGATCTCCGCGGGGCTGTAAGTCTTGCCGCGGATGTCAATGTGAGCATCCCCGTTATCGGCCTTGACGATCTTGAACGGTACGATCTTGATGTCACGCTGGACTTCGGGAGAGTCGTACTTTCGTCCGATAAGCCTCTTGACGGCGAACACCGTGTTGTCCGGGTTGGTTATGGCCTGGCGTTTCGCGATCTGGCCCACAAGGCGTTCATCCTTTTCGTTGAACGCCACCATGGAAGGGGTGGTGCGGCTTCCTTCGGCACTGGCGATGACCACAGGGTCCCCGCCCTCCATGATGGCCACACATGAGTTGGTTGTACCTAGATCAATCCCTATTGTCTTGCCCATTTCATCCTCCTATTGTTCTCGCAGAAATTCTGACTTTTATATAAGGTGTGCCGCTAGCGCTTTCCCCGGTTTCCGGCCCGCCGGAATACGGGGTCGGCGATCGGCCTCATTATCACCGGCATTGCCTGTTATCGTGAGACCGGGATGTGAGGGTCCTTCAATGATCCGTATTACAGGCATCGTCCGAGTAAAGGTCCTTCCCGCCGCCGGACGGCTCCTTGTTCACCACCACCAGCGCGGGGCGAATAAGACGATCATTCAAAACATACCCTTTTTGAAGCTCTTTCAGGACCTTGCCCGCTTCCAGGCTCGGGTCCTCGTGAGTGGAGATCGCCTCGTGAAAGCAGGGGTCAAAATCCTCTCCTTTGGCCTTCACTTCCTGGACCCCGGCACGCTCGAGGGCGCCGTGCAGTCCCTTGAGGGTCAGTTCCACACCTTCCTGCAAGGCCGAGACGCACTTTTCCTCAGAGGTGTGGCAGAGGGCCGTCTCCAGATTGTCGAGCACGGGAAGAATTTCCTTGATGAGTTGCTCGTTGGCAAAACGCTGCCAGTCCTTCTTTTCTTTCTGGTGGCGTTTTTTCACGTTCTCCATCTCCGCCTGTGAGCGGAGGTAGAGTTCAAAGGTTTTGTCCTTGCTTTCCTGGAGCTTGCGGACTGACTCAATCAACTCTTCCCTGGAGTACTCCTCCAGAGGCCTGTCATCACCTATAGTCGGATCGGCCGAACCGTCCCGGGGGCCTTCATCGTCTATCCCGTTACCGTCCTTGTTGCTGGCGTTTTTGACCATTTCATCCTTCATAAGCCGGACCTGAAAAGCCTTTCGCTTCAAACTTGACCCGCGGCCGTTTCTTGCCCGCAGGGCATCCGCTGATGCTGATTTCAAGTTACGTTAAGCATCGGGTAAGTCTTTGTCAACCGTGGGGCAATTGAGTTTTTTGCCCTTCCGGAAAGGGGCGGAGGGAATGTATATGGAGGGGCGGCTGTCGAAAGGGCCTAGGCTTTCAGCTTCAATGAAGAAACGGCCTGCTTCGTCACCCCGTTGAAAAACGGGGTCCAGGTAAATCAGTAACTTCTGGATTCCGGCCTTCGCCGGAATGACGCTAGATGGACTTTTACGAGGCCATCAGGATTGGGTCGCGGGCAATGGACCGCGTTGGGAGATTAAGGGGTATACAGCCGGAGTGCCGGGGCGTTTATCCGGCGGACACTATGATACGGTTGAGCTCTCTTATGAGTTCCGGGGCATACTCCCTGGTGAGCCGCCTTGTTTCTTCATCGTCACGGCCTGTCGGTTTGATGAACAGCCCCTCGCAGCCCGCACGGAACATGGCCACCGCGTCGTTTATCAGTGATTTCCTGGTGTAGAAGACCGCCGGTACCCCGGGGTATCGCTCCCTGGCCCTCTTCAGGTTGGACAGCCCGTATTTGCGGTTCTGGCCGATCCCTGCGCAGGCATCTTCGAACAGGGTCCTCCACCCGTCCACAATTCGAAACAGCCTTTTCAGGTACTCGTTGTTGCGATCGCCGGAAAACCGGTCGAGGCCGTGAAAGACGGAGTCCAGGTCGGGAATTCGCGCGGATTCTTCCAAAAGGTCCGCTTTGGGCGTGATAAACGGTTCCGTTATGTCGGGGTCCTGCCCCCAGAGATCGAGCAGGAACAGGGCCGGTGTTCGTTTTCCCAGACTATCCAGGGCTTCGTCGAATGTGGCGGCCTGAACAAAGGAATATTTTTCAGACCGTGGAGCGATTTCTTCCCGGACCAGCTCATGCTCGAAATCCGAATCGTCTATAAAGCATATAACGGGTTTCATCATTAAAGGCCCTTGCCGGTTAGTTGTTCCAGTGCTTCCAGGTATTTTTCACGGGTCTTTTGAACTATTTCATCCGGCAGCCTGGGCGGCGGAGGGGTCTTGGGCCAGTCCAGGCCGTTGAGATAGTCGCGCAGGTATTGCTTGTCGAAACTCTTCTGGGGCCCGCCGGGCCGGTACGCGTCCATGGGCCAGAAACGGGAGGAGTCGGGTGTGAGCACCTCGTCGATCAGTATGATGCGGTCTTCGAACCGGCCGAATTCGAACTTGGTGTCCGCAATGATAATCCCCTTCCGGGCCGCATAGTCCCGGCCGAAGGCATATATCTTGAGACTGAGTTCGCGGACCGCTTCGGCTGTATCACGCCCCAGCAGGCCGGCCGCCTCGTCAAAAGAGATGTTTTCGTCGTGGGTGCCCGACTCCGCCTTGGTCGAGGGTGTGAAGATGGGTTGGCTCAGCTTCTCGGATTCCTGAAGGCCCTCGGGCAGGCGGATCCCGCAGATCGTCCCCTTGTCCCGGTACTCGTTCCAGCCGGACCCCGAGATGTACCCGCGGACGATGCATTCAACGGGCAGGGGCTCGGTCTTCTTTACGAGCATGCTGCGGCCCTGCAGGGCTTCGCTGTAATTCTTGCACGGCTCCGGGTAATCGGCTGGGTCCGTGGATATTATGTGGTTTTCCACGACCTGTTCCAGCTGCTTGAACCAGAAGGTGGAGATCATGGTCAGTATCCGGCCCTTGTCTGGAATCGGGTCGTCCATGACTACGTCGAACGCGGACATCCGGTCGCTGGCCACGATGAGCAGCTTGTCGTCCAGGTCGTATACGTCGCGAACCTTGCCTCGCTTCAGGAGGGGGATGTCTTGAAAATCGGATTGCATAAGAACGTGATGTGTCATGTCTTTCTCCTTGTCTGGTGGTGTACCCGCAGGCCTTTTGGCGGCGGCTCCGGTCAAGCGCGCATTCGTAGGCCCCGGAGTAGTCGAGGATAGCTGTCTTTCTTCCGGAAGATTTTCCATGGAGCAGGGAAAAAGTCAAGCCCGGAAGGGATCTTTCAAGAGTCCCGGAACAGGGTTTTGGATTGAAAGCAAGGGCCGGATGTAATAAGAGTTAAAATGATGCCCGAGGCACTTTTTACGAGGCCATCATGTTTACCTCCACAGAAAACCAGAAACTGCGCGATGAGATCCTGGGATTCGATCGCCGGATCGAGCAGATGCACGTGGATTTCCTGGCCTACCGGGCCGGTGAGGCCCAGAAAATGCCGGATTGGGAGATACTCGACAGGCAGTTGTTGAGCTTTTCCCGAAGAAAGATCTTTGACCTGGAGCTCAGGAATCAACTGGACCGGGTACTTTTCAAATTCCACAACCGCAAGAAGATCTGGCTCAGGTGGGCGGAGGATTACCAGACATCGCTTCTTTGACTCTTGGATTTACTTCGTGATCTTTATGTGCTTCGTGGTGAAGCTTTAAGTTGCAAGGTTCGTGGGCGCTTGGGGTAAGATTCAGGACCCGGGCAGCCTGTCCAGGTATTCCCGGTAAAACTCCAGCACCCGGTTTCTGAACCGGACGGTCTCCCCGAAAGGCGGGATACCCTTGTACTGGGTAACACGGTGCGGGCCCGCATTGTAGGAAGCCAGTGCAAGGCTGATGTCTCCTTTCTGATCATGCAGGAGACCCGTGAAATACCTCATCCCATACTCGACCGCTTTTTCCGGGTGAAGGCGGGGGTCGGACGGCTGCTTCCTGAGCTCGGCCCTGTATTTTGCAAAGAGCCGCTGCCGCTCCAGGCGCAGGTCAAGCGATGCCTGCATCCGCTCCCGGGACTCAGCGGCCTTTGTTTCGCGGTTCTCCGGCGTGATTGCGAACAAGGCCTCCAATGCCTCATTCCTGGCCTTGCGCTCGTCTTGGAGAAGGGAAAACGCCCGGTCGAAGTAGTCCGGGTGGTAGACGTTCTCCATGCCCATGTCCGTGGCCGTCTTCGGCATGATCTGGGTCAACCCTGCAGCCCCCACAATTGATACGGCCTGCGGGTCGAACTGGGATTCCTGGCGGATCAGGGCGAGAAACAGGAGGGGGTCCAGGTGTACGGTCTCTTTCGGGTTCAGCTTTTCGAGAGATCCTTCCACCAGAGGGATAACAGTTGCAGCCCGGGACCCTGCGGCCTCCTTCCATCCCGGCAAGGCCGCCGACACCCTTGACAGGTCGATGCGATCCAGGTCAAAGCCTTCCAGGACGTCCTCGGGAGCGCGTTCCAGGAAGTCCTTAAACACGGCATTGACAAAACGGACATTCTCCGGTGTGAGGCAAGATTGGGACTTAACGTCCCCGCATGCGTTGAAGAAGCACCCGAGAGCGTCCCTAAGCCGGTATCCTGTCGCCTCCAGGCTGGCGCTCAGGATTCGGACCAGCAGGTCCCAGCATTGCTGCCGGTCCAGGCGCTCATCGGTCAAGGGGTCCAGCGACGCGGCGTATGCGCGGAGCAGTTCATCGGCCTCTCGGGTCTTGTCCTTGTATGCAAGAAACGAGTCCGCGATTACAGCAGCGTATTCCCCGGATCGGGGTTCCCTGCTCCGGGTGGACATGGCCTGCCTGGCCCTCTTCATGTCCTTTTCCGCATCTTCAAGAAGCTTCCTGGCCCGCAGATACTCCGGTGTCAGTGAGACCTTCAGCCCGAGTTTTTTCCCTGCTTCCGGTCCGACTCGAAGGATGCCTTCCTCCCCGCGATAAGTTTCATCCTCGAGGCTTAGCTGACGAAGGGCCAGGTTGCGGGAGACGATTATGTCAACGAGCAGTTCGGGGACGGCTGATGCATGGGCCGGCGGGCCGCTGCAGATCATCGCAAGCAGGACCGGGATGATCCCTGCGAGGATCAGCGCTTTCGGGCCGCGGCGGCCGTGGCCGGACCGCCGAGATTCAGCCGTTCTGTTCAAGTTCGAGGAGGATTTCATTGATGTTTTCAAGTGTGAGAAGCCCCTGTTCCAGGAGGATCATGCCGATCAGACGGTGTTCAGATGCGTTCAGATTTTCCTCCACCTGAACCCGCAGGGCCGCTACCAGTTGTTCCGGGGTGATGAACCCCCGCTCGACGGCAACGACCCCGAACCTTATGCCGCGTCGTTTTTGATCCATAGTCTGTCCCATTATCCCGAGGGTTTACGTGAATTCCAACGGGGATGGTGATGCCCGCTGCCGACTACCAACCCTTATTCTACAGGTCCGGACGGGGGCATGTCCACCCCCTTCATTTGTCCATGACGGATTTCCAGTAGAGCCATGGCACAAAAACATGTCATATTATGTATCATAAATGAATTATGGGGAATAAAAGCCAAAAAGGCAAGACCAGCTTGACAAAAGGGAAGACAATCTTAATTTTTAAAATAGACGCCTGCCGCAGCCGGCATGCGTTTTTATAATAAATATTTCGTCACGCCGGAGACGATATCATAGCCAGGAGGTAGATATTCATGCGTTTTGACAAGTTCACACTCAAATCCCAGGAGGCCCTGCAGGAGTCTCAGCATCTTGCGGAACGCTTCGGACACCAGCAGATCGAGCCGGAGCACCTTGCAAGGGTGATACTGGATCAGCAGGAAGGGGTAATCCCGCCGATTATTTCAAAGATCGGGGCCAATCGAGATCACCTGGTGCAGGCTCTGGACCTGGCGCTTCAGAAGCTCCCGAGCGTCTCGGGCGGAGGCGCCGGGCAGTCCTACCTGTCAGCCCGCGGAAAATCGGTCCTGGATGCCGCCTTCAGGGAAGCTGAGCACCTGAAGGACGATTATGTCAGCTTAGAGCACGTGCTTCTGGCCATTGCACAGGAGCAGGGTGGCAGCGCCGCCCGCATCCTGGCAGGGGCCGGCGTAACGCGGGACACGGTCCTTCAGGCCATGAAAGACGTGAGGGGCGGCCAGCGTATCACGGACCAGAACCCTGAGGACAAGTACCAGGCCCTGGAGCGGTTTGCCAAGGACCTGACGGAAATGGCCTCCAAGGAAAAGCTCGATCCGGTGATCGGTCGCGACGATGAGATCCGGCGGGTAATACAGGTGCTCTCGAGGCGTACCAAGAACAACCCCGTGCTCATAGGCGAACCCGGAGTGGGAAAGACCGCCATCGTCGAAGGCCTGGCCCAGCGGATAGTGCGCGGGGACGTGCCGGAAACCCTGAAGGAGAAACGGGTCGTGGCCCTGGACATGGGATCTCTCATAGCAGGGGCCAAGTACCGGGGTGAGTTCGAGGACCGGCTCAAGGCGGTCCTCAAGGAGGTCGTGGACGCCGAAGGTCAAATCATACTGTTCATAGACGAGATGCACACCATGGTGGGTGCGGGGGCCGCGGAGGGCGCCGTGGACGCCTCGAACATGCTCAAGCCGGCCCTGGCCCGCGGAGAGCTTCGCTGCGTGGGCGCCACAACGATCAAGGAGTACAGAAAGCACATCGAGAAGGACGCTGCACTCGAGCGCCGTTTCCAGCCCGTCATGGTGGAGGAGCCGTCGGTGGAGGACACGATCTCCATCCTGCGGGGGCTCAAGGAAAAGTACGAGGTCCATCACGGGGTAAGGATTCAGGACTCGGCCCTTGTGGCGGCCGCCACACTGAGCCACCGCTACATCACTGACCGCTTTCTCCCGGACAAGGCCATCGATCTCATCGACGAGGGCACGTCCAGGCTTCGTATTGAGATCGACAGCATGCCCGCTGAGATCGACAATGTGCAGCGCAAGATCACCCAGCTCGAGATCGAAAGGGAAGCTCTCAAGAAGGAAAAGGACAAGGCCTCCAAGGAGCGGCTTTCCAGGCTGGAGGAGGAACTAAAGGCCCTCAAGGACGAGACCGAGGAGATGACCAACCACTGGCAGAAGGAAAAGGCCGCCATTATGCGGATTCGGGAGACCAAGGAGAAGCTCGAAGCCACCCGTGCCGAGGCCCAGATGGCCGAGCGTCAGGGTGACCTCTCCCGGGCCGCGGAACTGAAGTACGGGACCCTGATAGAGCTTGAGAGGCGGCTCGAGGAGGAAAACCAGAGCCTTTTGGAGCTTCAGGACCGGCTGAAAATGCTGAAGGAGGAAGTGGACTCCGAGGACATAGCCGAGGTGGTGGCCAAGTGGACCGGCATTCCCGTGTCCCGCCTCATGGAGGGCGAGCGGGAGAAGCTGCTCAAGATGGAGGACAGGCTCTCCGAGAGGGTGGTCGGCCAGGAGCAGGGAATAATAGCGGTTTCCAACGCGGTCCGCCGAGCGCGTTCAGGACTCCAGGACCCGAACCGCCCTGTGGGATCCTTCATTTTCATGGGACCCACGGGTGTGGGAAAGACCGAGCTGGCACGCGCCCTGGCCCAGTTCCTGTTTGACGACGAGCAGTTCATGATCCGGATAGACATGTCGGAGTATATGGAGCGCCACTCCGTTGCCCGGCTCATCGGAGCGCCCCCTGGATATGTGGGCTACGAAGAAGGCGGCTACCTCACCGAGGCGGTGCGCAGGCATCCTTACTCCGTCGTTCTCTTCGACGAGATCGAGAAGGCCCACCCGGACGTGTTCAACGCCCTGCTTCAGATACTGGACGACGGCCGCATGACCGACGGAAAGGGCCGCACTGTGGACTTCAAGAACACGGTCCTGATCATGACTTCGAACGTGGGCAGCCAGTGGATTCAGGAGATGGGCGAGCGGGACAAGGCGGAGGTTGAAAAACGCGTCATGGATGTCCTTAGAACCACCTTCCGCCCGGAGTTTCTGAACAGGATCGACGACATCATTATTTTCAATTCCCTGGGCACCGAGGAGATCAAGAGGATCGTCGACATACAGGTGGCCCGCCTTGAAGAACGCCTGGCCGACAGCAAGATCACACTTAACCTTACGGAAGAGGCCAAGGAGTACGTCGCCCGAACAGGCTTCGACCCGGTTTACGGCGCGCGGCCCCTCAAGCGGACCATTCAGAAGATGATTCAGGACCCGCTTGCAGTGAAGATCCTGGAGGGGACGGTTCAGGAGGGAGACCAGGTGACTGTAGACGCGGATGGCGACGGCATAACGTTTCGGTAGCGCTCATCCATTCCCGGTCTTTTCCGGCGACTACGCCGGCGGGGAGGAGAATCGGGCCGCGCTCGCAAGAGCGCGGCCTTTTCGCGGGAATTGTTCGGGACCGGACCGGTCCGTTCGTCAAACCCCTCATGTGCCGCCGTATCCGACGGACACCTTGTCGCCTTTCACAATCACGGGCACCTTGCGTTGCCCCTTTGACAAGACGAGCATGTCATCAAGGCTTTTACGGTCTTTCTTGACATCCAGGTAATCATGCCCCGGGTGAGCTTCACGAGCTCGTTCGGTGTAAGGTCATCCCGCTTTGCCATAGATTTTGATCTTTTCAGCCATGATATCCTCCTTTCTGAATTGGAAAGTTGCTGGTGCCCAAGAAGCTTTTCCGGATGGGCACCACCTGAGGGCTTGCACGGTCATCGGCCTGAATCGAGGGGCTCAGGGTTTATCAGGCGTTTCAGCCGGAGCGATGTCCGGAACTTCACATAGCGCTTGGAATTTACAATTACGGGCTCGCGGGTTCGTGGGTTGTGCTTCCGGCGCGCCCATCTAAAGCGGGTGTGGAAGGAGCCGAACCCGCGCATGCGCACGTAATCGCCCCTTTCAAGAGCCCGTTTGATGATTTCCAGTGTGGAGTTGACAAGCTCGGTTGCCCGTTTTCGGGTGAGCGGTGTATAATCCAGTTCCGGGAACAGGAACTGCTGGCCCTTTCTCTTTTTCCTGTTCATGATATGGACATTGTCGATAACGCGATCCACTAGGTCCTTCTTGTTGAATGCCATGGGCTTGTCTCCCGGATGGGGTGGGCCGACAGGTATGCAGGATGGTTAAGAAACGTTCTCACAGGGGGCGGCATTTGTCAACGCCTGATAGTCCAGGGTATTAGTGCCTTCTTCGCGCCGGTGCTCCTTGACTTTGGGTAGCGGCCAAGGGCCCGGTTTAGCATAAAAACAAAAGACGGATCCTGTTATTTGCTGTTTTAAAGTCCGAGGGCGGGACACAAAGGAAATCAAAAGGGGTGAGGGAATGAGGCCCGCTTTTCGTCCAAGGCTGATCAATGATGTCTTTGGTGACCCGGGCCTGTTTGTGCCTTTTCACTTCGAACGGAGGGCGCTGCTGTTCGATCTGGGGGACCTGGCCTCTTTGACTTCCCGGGAGCTGCTTTCCGTTTCCCACGCCTTTGTCTCACATACTCACATGGATCACTTCATCGGGTTTGACACACTCCTCCGCGTATTTCTGGGCCGCAGGCGCACACTTCACCTCTACGGACCCTCCGGATTTTTTGACCGGGTGGAAGGGAGGCTGGCGGGTTATACCTGGAACCTCTTGAAGGAGTATGTAAACGACCTCCGCCTCGAGGTGACCGAGGTCCGGCCGGACACCCTTGTAACTCGAACATATGCGTCCAAAAAGCGGTTTCAACCGTCCGGGACCGACAGCAGAGCCCCGTTTCAAGGCCTGCTCTTTGAGGAGCCGCGGTTCCGTGTGGAGTCGGCTATCCTGGACCATCGGACTCCCTGCCTGGCTTTCGCCCTTAAGGAACGTTTTCACATCAACATCGACAAGGCGGCCTTAGAGGGGTTGGGACTGCCCGTGGGGCCGTGGATAAATCAATTCAAGGCGGCGCTGTATAACGGCCGGGATCCTGAAAGCGTGTTCGAGGTCACCTGGAGCGAGGGACAAGGTGTAAGAGGGGCAAGGCGATTCGAACTGGGGGTCTTGACACGCCGCATCGCCCGTATAACGCCGGGGACGCGGATCGCCTATGTCACCGATACCGGCGCCGGACCGGAGAACCTCGACCGCATTGCGGCGCTGGCGTCGGGGGCCGATCATTTGTTCATAGAGGCCGCTTTTCTTTCCGAGGACGAGGCGCTGGCCTCGAAAAAGTATCACCTGACCGCCGGGCAGGCCGGGGCCCTTGCCGGAAGGGCGGGAGTCCCGGCCTTCACCTTGTTTCACCTTTCACCGCGTTATTGCGGCAGGGAAGCCGAGTTTCAGGAGGAGGCGACAGAGGCTTATAAGCGTGCCCGGGCCTTGAATGACTCCCCCAGCTCTTCTGAGACCGCCTCGATCATGGTTTTGTAACAGCTTTTCAGAAGTAAGCCACTAAACGCTTGACAGCAATCCAACCGACTGATAGACAACTATGTTTCATTTTAACATATTTTTCTCCTTGTCCCGTCCGTTCGGCGCCCCGCGTGTCCGTCAGGGGCGGGACCAGAATGTTCCCGATAGGGAAAACGCCCGAAAGGAGACAGTCCATGAGGTATTACGAGACCATCTTCATCGTCAACCCCGACCTTAGCGATGAGGAATACCAGGCAGTCATCGCCAGGACCAGAGAGGTGATTGAAAAGCAGAAAGGGGTCTTTGTCAAGGTCCAGGAGTGGGGCAAGCAGAGGCTGGCCTACCCCATTAAGAAGCAGGAGAAGGGAACCTACGTGCTTCTCAACTACTGCGGCGAGGGGGGAACGAGTTCGGAACTCGAGCGCCTTCTCAAGCTGGACGAACGCGTGCTGAAGTCCATGACCGTTAAGCTGGAGGACGCGGTGGATCCCGAAGAGCTGATCCGGAAGGAAGAGGAGGCCCGGAACAAGGCCGCCCCGGCCGTTGAGGCCGCCTCGGATGAGGACCTGGAGGAAGTCGAGTCCGGCGACACCGAATCGATGGAGGGGGAATCAAATGGCTAGAACTGGTTTTCGAGGGCGCCGCCCGAGTTTTCAGCGCCGTAAGGTCTGCCGTTTCTGTGCGGACAGCAGCCTGCCTATCGACTACAAGGACCCTAAGACCCTGAGATACTTTACGACCGAAAGGGGAAAGATTATTCCCCGCCGCATCTCCGGTAACTGCGCCAAGCATCAGCGGTTGCTCACGGTGGCGATCAAGCGTGCGAGGAACATCGCCCTGCTGCCCTTCACGACGTCCACCATCAGGTAAAAAGGGAGTTCGGCTGCTTCGGATGGAGGCCGTTTTGGAACCGGCGGTTTCTAACGATTGGAGATGAAGTGCCATGAAGGTGATTCTAAGAAAAGACATTGAAGATCTGGGCTGGGAAGGCGATGTGGTTGATGTCGCCAGGGGATATGCCCGCAACTACCTGATCCCTAAAGGGTTGGCTCTCGAGGCCACAAATCAAAATATCAAGATGTTCGAGCAGTTGAAGCGGAAGATCGAGATCCGAAAGGTAAAGGCGCGGGAAGAAGCCGAGCAGTTCAAGGATCGGCTGGCCGGCATGACTGTTGCCATTTCCCAGAAGGCCGGCGAAGAAGGGAAGCTCTACGGATCTGTTACCAGCATGGACCTGGCCGCGGAGATGGAAAAGCAGGGGGTGGTGGTTGACCGCAGAAAGATTCTTCTGGACAAGCCTATAAAGACTGTGGGGGAATACGAGGTGCCGGTGAAGATCTACCAGGAGGTGAGCGGCCGGATCAAGGTGGTGGTTTCGCCCGAAGAACCAACCGCCTGAATCCATTAGACCACCCTCCTTTTTGCCTCTTGAGTTTTTTCCTGAAGGAACGTCGACGGTTCCGGAAACAAGGTTATGGCAAGACCCGAAGAGACCATGGCACAGGCCCCCCTGAAGGTCCCCCCGCAAAACCTGGAGGCGGAGCAGGCCATACTCGGCGGCATCCTGGTGAACAACGATGCCATGAACCAGGTCATGGACATCCTGACCGAGGAGGACTTCTACCGCGAAGCTCACGGCCACCTCTTCTCCGCCATGGCGTCGCTGTACAACAACAGTGAACCGGTCGACCTGATCACCCTTACCAATCAACTGAAAAACCGTAACCTCCTGGACAAGGCCGGCGGTACCGAGTACCTGGCCGCCCTGGCCGACTCCGTTTCCACTTCCGCCGGTGTCCTTCATCACGCCCGCATAGTGCGCGACCTCTCCATCCGAAGAAAGCTCATCAGGAACTGCTCCGTTATCTCGGACTCTTGTTTTCAGAGCTGGGACAGCTCCGGCGAACTCCTGGACATGGCCGAACAGCTTATCTTCGACATTGCCGAGGAAAGGGCCGGAGAAGGCCTGACATCCATGGACTCGGTCGTAAAAGACAGCTTTCGAAGGCTGGAGAGCGTGTCCGAGTCCGAGGGGCACATAACGGGCATTCCCTCGGGGTACAAAGACTTCGACCAATTGACCGCGGGACTGCAGCCCTCGGATCTCATAATCATAGCGGCCCGGCCCAGCATGGGTAAGACCGCCCTGGCCCTCAACATAGGGTACAACGCGGCCTCGAAGACCGGCAAGGGCGTAGCTGTTTTCAGCATGGAAATGAGCAAGCTGCACCTGGGGCTGCGCCTCCTGGGCCTGGCGGCCCGCATTAACGCCACCAAGCTCCGGACCGGTAATCTTAACGACCGGGACTGGTCCAGGCTGACCGAGGCCGCCAATCAGCTGTCGGAGTTGCCCATCTACATCGACGACACCTCCGGGATGAGCGTGCTGGACATGAAGGCCAGGTGCCGCCGCCTGAGCAAGAGGACGGATCTCTGCATGGTCATTGTTGACTACCTCCAGCTCATTCAGGGCCGGAGAAGTGCGGAATCCCGCCAACTGGAGATTTCCGAGATCTCACGGTATCTCAAGGCGCTGGCCAAGGATCTTGACGTACCCGTTCTCGCACTCTCCCAGCTCAACCGTAAGGTCGAGGACAGGCCCAACAAGCGCCCCCAGCTCTCGGACCTCCGGGAGAGCGGTGCCATCGAGCAGGACGCCGACGTGATTGCTTTCATATACAGAGATGAGGTCTATCATCCCACCACCGACGAAAACCGGAACCTTGCCGAAATCATCCTTGCAAAGCAGCGCAACGGTCCCACAGGTTACTTCAGACTTACCTTCGAGGCGGAGTACACCCAATTCCAGAGCTATAGCTCGGAAGAAGTTTAGTCACCTCCTGAAAGGAACCTGAGCCATCGACCGGGTCTACGGGAAAACATCCGGCCTGAAGGCCGATCAGATGAAACGGCTTCAGCGGCTCTACCGCAGAAAAGTGCCCGAGGCCGAAATCCTATCCCCGGAACTGGCCCGCCAGGTCGCTTCACTTTCAGATGAGATCCAGAGGCAGGTGGCCCTCCTGATCACACGCAAGGGCCGCATCGCTTTTGTGGTGGTCGGGGACCGGGCCCACATCTGGATACCCGACCTGGGAAGGGTCCGCCTGGGCGCCGGACGCCTCAAGGGCCTCCGGTGCGTTCACACGCACCTCAAAAGGGAGCCCCTGTCCCGGGAGGACCTCACAGACCTCGTGCTCCTCGGACTGGATCTGATGGTCTCCGTTCAGGTGGAGGAAGGCGGCATTCCAGGAGAACTGTCCGTGGCGCATATCCTACCGAAAAACGTCGCCGGGGAAGGTTGGCAAGTGACCACTTATCCGGACTTCGGACGCATGCGCGTCCATTGCATGGACCTGATCCGGTCCGTTGAGGAGCAACTTTCCCGGGCCGGAAGAGGTGCGCTCAGCCTGGACGGGGAAGAGCGTGCCGTGCTTGCCGGTGTGGTTCAGGGCCCTCCCGCAATCGCCCTCGAATCCCTGGAGGAATTGAGGGAGCTGGCACGCTCGAGCAATGTGTCGGTGTGCGACGTGGTGGTGCAGCAGGTGAAAAAGCCGAATCCGCGTTTCCTGATGGGCAAGGGCAAGCTGGGCGAACTCGTGCTTCGCTGCCTGCGAACCGGCGCCAGCCTGCTCATATTCGACAACGAACTCACCCCGGCCCAGGTCAAGAGCCTGACGGACTTCACGGACCTCCGGATCATCGATCGCAGCCAGCTCATCCTGGATATCTTCGCCAGGAGGGCCGTGACCCGGGAGGGCAAGATACAGGTGGAACTCGCCCAGCTCAAGTACCTGCTCCCGAGGCTCGCCACCAAGAACACGGCCATGTCCAGGCTTACGGGAGGAATCGGGGGACGGGGGCCCGGGGAGACCAAGCTGGAGATCAACCGAAGGCGTGTTCGGGAGCGTATCGCGCGGCTGAACCGCGAGCTGAAGCAGGTCAGGCTTCAGAGGGAGGGGCGAAGGAAGCTCCGCGGGGACAAAGGCCTTCCCGTGATTTCCATCGTCGGGTACACCAATGCGGGCAAGTCAACCCTCTTGAACGCGCTCACAAACAGCCGGGTCGCGGTTGAAGACCGCCTCTTCGCCACCCTGGACCCGAGCAGCCGGAGGCTGAGGTTCCCCAGGGAGCGGGAGGCCATCATAACCGACACGGTCGGGTTCATCAGGGACCTGCCCGGTGATCTCATGGAGGCATTCGCGGCGACTCTGGAGGAGCTACACGACGCCGATCTGCTGCTGCACGTGGTGGATGCGAGCAGCCCCCGCATGGAGGAGCAGATGGAAACCGTGGAAAAGGTCCTGCGGGATCTGGATCTGGGCCGCATACCCCTGGTGCTTGTACTTAACAAGGCGGATCTGCTGGGTCAGGGAGAGGCCGAAGCCATGGCAAAAAACATGAGGGGCGTCGCCATATCGGCGATCGCCCCTCAGACGTTTTCCGAACTCCTGGGCAGGATCGAAAGTGCTATCTGGCTGCGCTCTGCCAGCCCCCGGACGACCACTGCCGTCCGTTCCGGGCAATGACCAGGGCGTCGACCCCAAAAAGAGATTCGACCAGGCGCGATCCCTCAGCCGGCTCCATTACGAAAAGGCCCGTGGCCAGTGCGTCCGCGTCCATTGCCGTTTTCGCACGGACGGAAACGCTGGCGCTGAGACGGGGAGAGACGCCCGTTTTAGGATCCACAATGTGGTGTAACATTTTCTCGCGGTCGAAATAGATCTCGTAGTTTCCTGAGGTGGCAACGGCCCCGTCCTTCATGTGAAGGACATCGGGATAATCGCCGCGTTTTTCAGGGTCCTCGATTGCCACGGCCCAGGGCTTCCCGTCCATGCGGCTCCCGCTGGTGCGTATGTCTCCGCCCGCGTTCACCAGGTGGTTCAGGATTCCCCTTTTCACCAGGTACTCCGAGACCCGGTCCACAATGTATCCCTTGGCGATTCCGTCGAGGGTCAGTCCCATGCCTGTTCGTGACAACAGGATTTCCTCGCCTCTGACCTGAACGGCGCGGGAGTCTACGAGCCCGAGGACCCGGTCAAGAGAGGCTTGGGGGATTTCAAGGGACTTCCCGTTTTCGTATCTCTCCTTGAAAAGGTCAACAAGGGGTTTGACCGTGATATCAAAGGCGCCGCCGGTCAGGCTGTGGTAGTGAAGCGCTCTTGATACCACCTCCCTGACCTCCGGAGGAGAGGCCGGAAGGCGGCCTTCCTGATTCAGGCATCCCACTGCGGTGGTTCCATCGTAACGGTTGAGGAGGCCGGAGAGGCGGTCCATCTCCTCGAAGGCTCGCCCCAGGGCGTCCTGGGCCTCGTACCTGGACTCATGGATAAGGGTCAGTGACACCACAGTGCCCATGGCAAGGCGGGTGGAGGAGACCTTGTGCCGCTTTTTGTCGAACTTGACGGCCTCAGCCCCGACAGGGACCAGGACGGCTGACGCGGCCCCCAGGCCTATGAGGCCGGAGAGCTTGAGAAAAGACCGCCGGTCGAGTGACTTGCCGTAACCGAACTGGTTGAAATTGCTTTGCATATTGTGTCTCCTTGTCAAGTGCGGCGTAATATTAGCATGAGCCTCGGGCGAAGGCAAGCCGTTTGTAAGCCCTTTCCGGTCACGGAAGCTTGTTCAGGGCGCATGACTCGCGGGCCGGTCACTCCCGCCCGTAAAAGACGTGATCCGTGCCGGTGAGGGGTGGAGTGGGGGGTTATGAGACTGTGCGTTTTTTCACGATAAAGCGTCATTCCGCCTCATGGCCACCGCCGGCGAGCTTCTCCCATGGTATGTGAAAGGATAGAAACGCTATGACTCCGGCAACCACTGTGGGCAGAAAAAATGATGCGTGCAGGAGGATTCCGGCGGACAGGCCCTCTTCCGGGCTGAACCCGTGGACCATGAAGCCGTACTGCACCGCGAGGTGAAAAGTGCCGATGAAGCCCGGCGCGGAGGGGATCATAACTCCCAGTGATGCGAAGGCCAGGATCATGACCGGCGCTGACAAAGGAATGTCAAGACCCAGGGCCATTGCAACGGCCATGATCTGTACCATGCCCAGGACCCACACCAGCAATGAAAACAAAACGGCACCGCCCCAGTTTCGAGCTCCCTTGATAAGCACTATGCCTGCACTGAAGTTCCATGCGATCTCAATAATCCGGGACCGGAAGCGGGCGGGAACAAGGAAGAGGGTGCGCTCGAGGAGCCTCATGCACGCATGGGCCTTCCACTTGAAACCGGCAAGCAGAAGAATGAGGACGACGTAGGCCGATAGCAGTATGAGGCCTGTTGCGCTGAGGGCCCCCTTGAGCGCCCCGTATCCCTGGGGAAAATCGGTCAAAAGAAGGCCCGCCCAAAGGACTGCAAGGAGAGTGAACGCGTCGAATAGACGTTCCACCACCACCGTGCCGAATACGGAACTCCTGCTGACACCTTCGGAGGCGCCCAGATAGTTGGCTCTAATGAATTCTCCCAGACGGGCGGGCAGAAGACAGTTGGCGGCAAAACCCACCAGGGTGGCGAGCAGACGATTCCTGAAGGAGGTGGCCCGAAGCGGGGCCAGTAGGATGCCCCAGCGCAAGGCCCGGGCGGGGTACTGGAGCAGGACGGTGACCACTGCAAAGGTCAGGGCCGAAGGGCCCGCCGAACTCATGACCTTCCAGAGGCCGGCGAGGTCGACCCGGCTCAGGGCCAGATAAAGGAACACGGCACTGATAACCAGGCCCGCCCAGAATTTCCAGTCAAAGGCCCGGTTCAACCCGCCGTCTCCTGTCGAGGCTCTCGAAGACCAAGGCCGCCTGCTGAATATCGCCGGCGATCTGATCGGACAACTCCTTTACACTTGCAAAGGCCTTTTCGTCTCGAAGGCGTTCCAGGAAATCGATTCGAATGCTCCTGCCCGTCAGGTCTCCTGAAAAGTCGATAAGGTGGGTCTCAATGGACAGGGTGTTCTTTCCAAAGGTGGGGTTGTTGCCTATGTTCGTGACCCCCTTGCAGGTAAGGTCGTCAACGTGAACTAGGACTGCATAGACACCCTTTCGGGGTACCAGTTCATCAACGGGGCGGAGATTGGCCGTGGGAATTCCCAGCAGGCTTGCACCACGGCCCTGTCCGGGGATTACTGTGCCGCTGATCTGGTAGTCGCGGCCCAGAA
Source organism: uncultured Desulfobacterales bacterium (assembly GCA_964450535.1). Classification (GTDB taxonomy): domain Bacteria; phylum Desulfobacterota; class DSM-4660; order Desulfatiglandales; family HGW-15; genus JAIPEI01. Next base: position 19,066 of record CAYVDE010000016.1, on the reverse strand, counting down.
GGCGCCTTGCACCGGCCGGATCCCCCTCCTGAATCAAATGCCGGATGGACGTGCTGGACACCGGCAGCCCGTCAATGGTGATGGGCTCGACCACATGGACCCTGAATCCCAGGTCGTCTCCCATTTTTTTCAACAGGGCTATGTCCCCTCTTCGTCCGGCCCCGAAGGAGTAGTCGTATCCCACCACCAGTTCCAGAATGCCAAGCAGTTCGACCAGGATTTTTCTGACGAAATCCTCCGCCGAAACCGCAGCGAATTCCTTCGTGAAGGGCAGGCACAATGTCACGTCGATTCCGGTCATGCCTATCAGTTCGAGCTTCTGCCCGGTAGGAGTGATAAGGGGAGGGCCGTTCCCGGGTTTCATCACACGGATTGGATGAGGGTCAAAGGTCATGACCACGGATTGCCCCTCGAGTTCACGGGCCCGGTCCCGTACCTTTTGAAACAAGGCCTTGTGGCCTTCGTGGACCCCGTCGAAATTCCCGATAGTCAGCACCGGGTTGATCAGGGGATGCTTGATCTGGCTGAGGCTTGTAATAAGTTCCATGAAAAAACCGACTGGACCCCTTCCGCCTCATGGGCGGAGTTTAAAACGCGAAATGGAGTTGACAAATGTAATCCGGATCCATAAATATAGATTTTTCATCGGAGAAGATCAACTCCGATTCCATTGCCGAAGTGGCGGAACTGGTAGACGCGCTAGGTTCAGGGTCTAGTGGGGGTTGCCCCGTGGGAGTTCGAGTCTCCCCTTCGGCACCATCCGGCAGAGTAAGGCGCAACCTTAAGTGGTCGCGCCTTTTCTGTTTGAAAACATCGCTGGGTGACTGCTTCCGACTGCTCAGGTTCATGTGTTTAGGGTGGACTTCATCAGCTTGAGGGTTTGCCCGTCCCCAGTGCGTTGACTCAACGGTCCCCTTTCCGGTTCAAAGCGTTTGACACAAACGAACACGAACTGTAAAATTAAATACTTAACATCTCGTCCGCAGAGGGAAGATATCTCAGTGAAGACAGGAAGTCATCTTCGGTTTAAGGAGTACTTCCAGCCGGTCCTTGAGTGTGCGGGGTTAAAATGAAGAACAGTACCAAGGGGCAATTGGAGGCTCAAATCTGCGAAGCCGTCATTAAGTTCGAAAAAGAGTTTATGGGACGAGGCCCTTTGGAAACAAAAGCTTACATCATAGATGATCTGGTACTGGTAAGACTCCGGAACGTCCTCACACAGGCCGAGTTAAAGCTGGCCGGCTCGTGCGAGAGCAAGGACGGGCGAGAACTGGTCAAGCGCGTTCGGATAACGCTCTTGGAGCAGGGCAGGCCCTTGCTTGAAGAGGCGGTGAAAAAAATCTTGGGCGTGAAGGTGAAGAGTCTGCATACGGATATAAGTACAATCACGGGCGAAAGGGTGATCCTTTTTTCCCTGATGACACCTCCCGTAATCCTCTGAAACATTGCCCAACTGAATTTTTTCAAAAGTTGAGTCTGCCCTCCAATCTTTGCGCTTGACAGAAATGTGGTGATATTCTATAGGATACATGATCTGCCGGAACAAAAGTTGCATGGACTTGCATCGATGATTTCGGGGGATCATGATGAGAGAAAAATAACACCTTAGAGTTAGAACGACCCTTTCATTTTCCCTGAAAGGTGCGTGATAAAAACAAGGCCGCAGTTCGTTTTTCGGATAACGAGCTGCGGCCTTTTTAATGTGAAAGGAGAGATTGCCGGTGAGAACATTTAGCAGTTTTTCATTGCTGCCCATAAAAGCGATTGTCAGGGGGTATCTTGTGGGCTCAGGATGGAAGGAGTATCGGAAAACGAAAACCGTGTGCGGCATTTCGCTAGGAGACTAAAACAAGTTTGGATATTTCCATCCAAAAACAAGCCAGAGGAGACCATAGAAAAATGCACATGCTTTTGAAGGACAGCCCGAAAGAACAGATGCTCCTGCTGGGCAACGAAGCCATCGCCAGGGGGGCGCTGGAGGCCGGCGTGGCTTTTGCCGCAGCCTATCCCGGTACGCCTTCTTCGGAAATCGCCTTGCAGTTTTTCCAGATATCCCGGGAAAGCGACCTCTACTTTGAATACAGCGCAAACGAAAAAGTGGCCTTGGAAGTGGCGGCCGGCGCCGCTATGTGCGGACTCAGAACCATGGTGACCATGAAGCACGTGGGCGTCAATGTGGCGGCGGATGCTCTGATGACGCTGGCCTATACGGGGGTGAACGGCCCCCTGGTTCTGGTGGCTGCGGACGATCCGTTCATGTTTTCCAGCCAAAACGAACAGGATACACGGTGGTACGGAAAGCTCAGCGGGCTGCCGATCCTGGAGCCGTCAACGGTGGCCGAGGCCAAGGAAATGGCCGCACACGCCTTTGAACTGTCCAAGGATCTCAAGCTGCCGGTGATACTGCGCACCACCACCCGGATCAATCACTCCAGCGGGATGGTTTCCCTGGGCCCGTTTCGCGAAAGGGTTACCAGGGGAACCTTTGAAAAGAACCCCTTTGCCTACGTGTGCATCCCTGCGGTATCTCGTGAGTTGCATCCAAGACTGCTGGAGAAGATCGCCAAGGCCGCTGCGATCGCGGACGAAAGTCCCTGGAACCGTGTGGAAGGCGAAGGCAAGTGGGGCATTGTGTGCAACGGGGTAAGCTACGGGTATGTCAGTGACGCTGTTCGTGAGCTCGGGACCGCCGACCGTTTCCGGATCCTGCGTGTGGGGTTTTCCCATCCTTTCCCGGATAACCTGGCCCGGCGGTTTCTGGAGGGCTGCGAGAAGGTGCTGGTCGCCGAAGAGGGAGAGCCCTGCTTGCAGGAGGCCGTGCGAAACTGCGCACAGCAGTTCGGCATGACGTTGCCGATCCACGGTAAGGGCGACGGCCTCTTTTCAAGGCTCTACGAGTTCGACCCCATGGTGGTGAAGAAGGTGATCGCCTCCTGTTTTGATCTGCCCTTCACCCCGCCTGCTCCCATCCGAACCGATGACCTGCCCGAAGCCCCGGCCAGACCGCCAAACCTGTGCCCCGGCTGCCCCCACCGGGCCACCTACGTGGCCGTGCGGGAGGTATTCGGCGACGAGGCCGTCTACCCCACCGACATCGGCTGCTACACATTGGGTCTGCTTCCGCCTCTGCGAATGGGGGATTACCTCATCGCCATGGGTGCCGGTATCGGCACGGCCGGTGGATTCGCCCGGGCCACGGGTCGCAAGGTGGTGGCCTTCATCGGTGATTCCACCTTTTTTCACAGCGGACTGTCCCCCCTGGCCAGCGCGGTTTACAACAACCACGATTTCATGGTGGTGGTTCTGGACAACGGCACCACCGGCATGACCGGGCACCAGCCCCACCCGGGAGTGGATTTGACACATCTGAACCTTGAACGTAGTCCGGTGTCCATCGAGGGCGCGGTGCACGGGTTGGGAGTCAAAAATGTGATCACCGTGAATCCATTCAAATATCGAAAGACCGTGGAGGCTCTACGCGAGCTGGCCCGCCACAAAGGTGTTTCCGTGCTCATTGCCCGGGCGCCGTGCCCTCTGTACGACCGTACATTACCCCACTACCGCGAGAGGCGTCCGTTTCAGGTGAATGCAGCCAAGTGCCGAGGACACAAGGACTGCGTGAGCAAGGTGGCCTGCCCGGCCTTTTTCGTGGCCGAAGGCATGGTAAGGATCGATGCCGAGCGATGCACCGGCTGTACCTTCTGCGCTCAGATCTGTCCCGAAAACGCCATTTTACCGGCAGCCGACAAGGAGGCGGCCCGATGACGACAAGACGTGTAATGATGGTAGCTGTAGGCGGACAGGGCAACATCCTGGCTGCTCGTGTCCTGGGTGAAGCGGCGGATGCCGCAGGCATAACGCCGCGGATGTCGGAGTTTCATGGTATGGCCCAGCGCGGCGGCGTTGTGGAATCCATGATTCTGCTCGGGGCCGGCCAAGGGTACTGCATTGCCGATGGAGAAGCCGATGTGCTTCTGGGCTTCGAGCCTTCAGAAACCATCCGGGCTGCCGGAAAGTGCGGCGCCCATAGCTTGATTATCACCAACACTCTGCCGCAGCCACCATTTACCGTGGCCATGGGGCAGGCTCAGTATCCGGACATCGAATCCGCCCTGACGTTGCTGGCAGGTCGGGTGAAACGGCTGATCGCCTTTGATGCCGTTTCTCTGGCCGGTCGCGCCGGATCCTCACTGTCGCTCAACATGGTGATGCTGGGGGCCCTTGCTCAAAGCGGCGCCACGGGCGTGCCTCCCGAAAGGTTTCGTGCTACAATTAAAAATAGGACAAAGGCGGCATTTACAGAAATCAATTTAAAGGCCTTTGATCTGGGAATGAGAGCGGCCGACACGGAATAACAGCGGTAGAGAACCCGGTACCGGTCGATTTGTGCCGACGGAAGGTTGCGTTCCGCCGGGCGGTCGCTCGGCCGCCGCCTTCTACGAACGATTTTCACGGTTGACAAAGCCGCCATACAGACGCCGTCTATTAAGAGTGTGCTGGTTCATGAAACAACTGGTTCATCCAAAAAAGGTAGTCGTCCGTGACACCACCGTGCGGGAGGGATTCCAGCGCGAAGAACGCCTGATTCCAACCAACGCCAAACTGTGGATAGTGGAGCAACTGATCCTCGCAGGTTTCCGACGATTGGAAGTGACCAATTTTGCCAGTCCCAAACGCCTGCCTCAGTTCGCCGACGCCGAAGAATTGTTGCGTCTGATCCGGACACAGCGGTCAATGGCCCAATACCTCCCTGCGGTTGAGCTTTCGGCAGTTACCATAAACAGGACCGCAGTGGAACGGGCCGTTGCAGCGCATCATGCAGGCTTCGGCCCGGACCGGATTCTCCTGGTCGTTTCAGTCAGCGAAGCCTATCAATACAACAACTCCGGCATGACCATTGACGATTATTGGAGGATGTCCGAGGGGTGCATTCGGATTGCAAAGGATGCCGGCCTAAAAGTGTGCGGAGTCATAAACTCCATCTGGGGGTGCCCCAAGGAGGGCCTGACGGATTTGAAAACCGCCTTGGAATACACTCGGCGCTGGTTGGAGGTCGGGGCTGACGAGATCGAACACGCTGACCACGATGGATCGGCCACCCCGGACCACGTGTTCGAATATTTTTGCATGGTGCTGGATACCGTTCCCGGGCCGGAGAAGCATATCGCCCATTTTCATTCCACGCGCGGCTGGGGCTTGGCCAATGTGCTCGCCGCCATCCAGGCCGGCATCACTCATTTCGAATCAACCATGGGCGGGCTCGGTGGTCAGCCGGCCAATTTCGTTGACGGAGTTCCGGTGGCGGGCACAGGGGAATACTACCACAAAGACCCTGGAATATCAGGTCTGGTGGCCACCGAAGATTTAATCGTGTTCCTGGATGAAATGCGATTTGAAACAGGAGTGGATGTCGATGCCGTGCTGAGACTGGGGGTGATGGTTGAAAAAATCGTTGGCCGGCGTCTTCGCTCCGAATGTATTTATACAGGTCGTATAACCAAAGCTGAAACCAATTCGTAAACCTGCCCCTTCAGCTTCCTTCCAAATACCCCTGAAGGCCTGGAACTCACCACCCGTATTGCGTCCAAAGTCAGGTCTTCTCCTGTATTTGGACATCGGCCCTGGCACACTGCCAGAAACGCTACGAGGACAAGTTCCGGTTCTACAAAAACATCCCCTCAGGCGGGCTCGGATGCTGAATTAGTTTGCTTATGGCGGTTTACGGCAGAACACCCCCCCCGCCTTCCTCTCATGGAAAGTTACTTTTCGAGCGGAATGGTCCGGCGCGGCTGTGTTGTCTCATCGTGATTCGAACCTGAATCTCCACAGGGCGAAAACGAAGAACAGGATTGCAAATCCCAACAGGACTCCGGACTCCAAAAGGATGTCCCTGACTCCCAGGCCTCGAATCATGACATCATGGTAACCGTCAAGGGCCCAGGCATGAGGTGTGAAACGGGAGAGAAGTTGCAGGCCCTGGGGCATTATGAAACTAGGGACCATCATGCCTCCGAGGGCTGAAAGGGACACGGCAAGGAGCACGGAAATGCCGTTTACCTGAGCCTCGGTTCGACCGACGGCGGCGACCAGGAGACCCAGCCCGTTGGCAGAGGCCGCCAAGGCAAGGGAAACCACCAGGAGGGCGGGGATGCTGCCCATCCTCACCTGGAAAACCGCCACGCCCACCGCGAACATGAGTCCGATCTGAATAAGATTCACCAGATAATAGGGAATCAGCTTGCCGAGGAGCAGGCCGGCCCTTCGCATCGGGGCCGTGAGGATCCTTCGAAACGTACCTTCCTGCTTTTCTCTGAGAAAACCGGAAGCCAGGGTGAGGACGATGAAAAACACCCCGAAGATGGTGTATCCGGGAATGTGCTGCTCGGTGGCCGTAGGCCTCGTTTCATGGTTCGAGCCGCCGGTCATCCGGACCTCGGGCAAGGCGGGGCCGGGCTCAAGGGCTTCTGCACCCATCATCTCCATAATCGGCTGCAGGCGTGTGAGCAGAACCCTGCGCTGGATAACACCCTGGACAGTCCCTTGGATGGAGGACAGGAGTTGGCGGTTCAAGGCCGGGTCTGCCATCAGGACCACAGGGGGAGGCTTTTTCAGTGAATCATGAAACGACTTGCCGAACTCCCCGGAAAACCCCTCCTCGAAATCAAGGGCCAGGGCAAAGCGGCCCTTCTTAATGAGGGCCTCGGCCCTTTCCCGGGACAGGTGTTCCCCTCTCAGGTGCTCCACAAGGGCAAGGCCCTCCATTTCATTGAGTTCCGAAATGATACCCGCAGCCTCATTTCCCTTGTCCCTGTTCACCACCAGGACCTCCACCGGCCGGTCTTTGCTTCCCGTCTGGTATACCCCTTGAAGAGCCCAGCTCATCACGAGGATAAAAAAGAGGGGCATGGCGAAGAGGAGAACCAGGGCCTCCCGGTCCCGCCAGAGCACCCTCAGTTCTTTCTCCGTAATGGCCAGGATCTGGTAAATCATGCTTTTCATTTTTCCTGGGCGAGGTGCTTCCCTTCTGACGGATCTCGAAGACGTCTGCCGGTCAGATGAATGAAGACGCTCTCCAGATCCGGTTCCATGATATTCAAGGACCTGATCCCGTTTTTCCGGGTCTCCTCCAGGGCCATGAGAGCCCGAACCGCTTTCTCAGGTTCCCGGGTCTTGAGGTACCAGTGCCTTTCACGCCCGTCCAGGCCCTGCACCGCGTCCAGCCGCTCCATCCGCTCTTTCCATGCCCTCCCCACGGCAGCCTTGAACTCCACTCGTACAAGGCCTTCACCGAAGCGGCGAATCAAGGCTGAGGGCGAATCCAGGGTGAGAATACGACCCTGGTCCATGATGGCGACCCGGCCACACAGGCGCTGGGCCTCTTCCATATTGTGCGTCGTGTAGAGGATCGTTACTCCCTGACGGTTCAGCCGATCAAGGGTAAGATACAGGGAGTTCCTGCTGTGCGCGTCGACCCCTACGGTGGGCTCGTCGAGGATCAGCATGCGGGGTTCATGGATAAGGCCGATGGCGATATTGAGACGCCGCATCATCCCGTTTGAAAAGGCGGCTACGGTCTGGTGGGCCCGGTCCACGAGTTCCACGATTTCCAGAACCTCCTGGATCCTCGTTTTGAGACGTGCTCCGCGAAGGCCGTAGAGTCTTCCAAAGAATTGAAGGTTTTCGACGGCATTGAGCGTTGGGTAGAACGCAAACTCCTGGGGAACAAACCCGATCCGGGACTTTACGTCGAGGGCATCGGATGAGATGGAGAACCCGTCCACCAAAATTCGGCCCCCGGAAGGCGCTGTCAAACCGGTCAGCATGGCTATGGTGGTGGTCTTGCCGGCGCCGTTCGGACCCAGCAGTCCGAAAAACTCACCCTCCAGGATCTCCAGGCTGATACCGCAGACAGCCTGTGTCCCGGCGTAGTCTTTGTGAAGGTTCTCTATGGCGATGGCGATATTGTCCATGACTGGCGATCAGGGCGGGGATCCTTTCCTTGCAAGGATTCGTCTGAACCGCTCCCTGTTGTATCTCTGGACCATGATCAAGGGCACGTTTTCGGCCAGGGCATAGGCGATCATGATCCAACCCACCCAGGTTTTGTTCCAGAAAAAGAAAAGCGGCGCGAACAAGAGGATGATCCAGTGGGTCAACTCCGCCCGGCAAGTCTCCACCAGGAAGTCTTTAAGGTACCCCGTATCTCTCTGCTGGAGGCGCTTTTTCGGAAATCCCCGGTCTTTGGTCCATTCCGCTCCGTCGGGCACATGCTGTTTCCACGACCGGATGCGCGCAAAACGTTCATAGAACCGCCCCCTCTTTTCCCAGAAACGCGGGCTGTAAAGTGGTCCGTTGGGGTTGAAACGGGATCTTGGGACCCTGACCATGATTGCCACCACGGCGAGGTGAATTATGAGCCACGCAATGATGTCCACTATGATCGTCCAGAAGGTGGGGAGATGAACAAGCCTCATGGTCGCGGCATTCCTCCTCCGTCTGTGTTAACGAGGCGCCCTTTCCATCGGGCCCTTCTCAGGAAAACGGTCTTGAAGAGGGAGATGAAAAAAACCAGGACGAAAAACAATACCGGGACTGGAAACAGGGCGGCCGGCCAAACCGAAAAATTGCCGATGCGGGACAGCATCCAATAAAACTGCGCGGCATAGAGAAAATAGAGCCCTGCCCAGACGGCGGAGAGACCCCAGTCACCCAGAACGGCGGACTGTATCAGATGTCTTGTCAGGGAGACGCTCCCGAAAACCCAGCAGACTATCATCAGAAGGTTGACCGAAGAGATGGAGCGGGCCCCGATGCCGAAGCTCTTGGTGAAACCCTCCACCATGGAACGAAAGCCGTCTCCATACATGCGGAAGGAAAGCACCCCTTTCCCGCCGTAACAGCGGACACTGAACCCGGCATCCAGGAAAACCTTACCCAATGACACGTTCTCCAGGATCTCTCCTTTCACCCGTTCATGCCCTCCCACCGCGAAGTAATCTTGCCTGCTGCAGAGGAGACAGGGACCGAAGGCCCCCATGGGTTTCAGTCTCCACCCCAGGGGTGTGAAAGCATTGCTTCCGGCCAGGACGATCATGTTGAACACAGCGGACAGGCGCTCGTATGCCCGCTTCATTTGGTGATATGGCTGTACCGAGATCAGGCAGCCGTTTTTCTGAAGGCCCGTCAGGAGCTTTTCCAGGCCTCCCGGCGCCATTACGGTGTCTGCATCGAGAAAAAGCAGAAGGTCGCCTTTGGCCTCCCGGGCTCCCTGCATACAGGCCCATGGCTTTCCCGTCCAGCCAGGCGGCAGATCAGCGGACATGAGGGCCTTGTAGCCGAATGACTCGGCTGTCTCAGATGTCCTGTCTTCCGATTGATCGTCCACTACGATCACTTCCATGGGATCACTGGACTGGGATTTTAAGGAAGACAGCGATAGAGCGATGTTCCGTTCTTCATTGCGCGCGGGAATAATGACGGATAGGGCGCCCCGGCGAACAAATGGCCCTCTACGAGACCCGGGGGAGGGAATTTTCCAGAGGAACCAGAAGCCGAGGAGCCAGAAGCAGAAGATAAGCCAAGGCAGAATACCGTTCATCGGACCTCCGATGGCATAGCCGGAAGGACAGGGTTTCATTTACCGTCAATTCCGTGGAAGTATCAAGCCTTATTTGCCCTATCCCTATCACCTGAGCAGGCAGGATAACCGCGAATGTCAGAATAACGGCGATGTTTCCAAAAAAACCGGACAACATGTCAGGCCCGAAAGACCTCTAAACCATATGAAAAGCAGAAAAAATGTTCATGGTGCTAGGCCGCGTCTTCAGGTCCCATGCCCGGCGGCGGGTTCCGCCGGATGCTGTTGAAGAGGTCTTCGATGAGATTGCGGCCTCCTTCGCCCAGCCCGTGGTAGAGGCTCGCCATGAAGTGCATGGTGTTGGAGGCCGCATCCACGAAAGACCACCGGCAGTTGTCGAACCTGCAGTCGTTGAACACCACGAATCCCGCTCCCCCGTACTGGAGGTCACACCCTATAAAGGCGCAGTCCTTGTACTCCTGGTTGTCCAGAAGGATGGTCTCCCCCTGAAATGTCTCCTTCTCATATTGCATTGGAAATGCCTCCTTATCAGGCTTTGATGAATGGTCCTGTTACAGAAAGATTCGGGTCCGCCCTCACTCAATGCCGGTTCACGTTCGCTCGCCATATCAATTGTCCTGAGAAACCTCAAGGGTTTTACAGTCGTGCGGGGATTCCTCTTGACATGTTGGAGTGTTCTTCATAGGTTTTTAAGAGGTTTTTGTCCTGAAAAGACAAAGGGGCGCAGTTAATCTCATCGAGCGGGAATACGGGCAGGACATACGGGAGGAGCGTGTCATGAAAAGACTGATGTGGCTATCGGCCCTGCTTTGCCTGTTCTTAACGGCCTGTTCGCCCAAATACGGCGGAAGTCCTGAGTTTTCCGACCCCGACAGTGTCACGCCCGCCGCGGCCGGGGATACGGCGGGAAAAACGAGCAGTTCTTATTACGATTTTTCCGATATCCTCATCCCGCGCGAGATGAAGCTCGATCCGGATTCCTCTCTCCTGTTCGAGACCACCAGCCTCAAAGCCGGGAGGATCCGCTTCAAGGGCTGGGTGGACCCGGTTTCCTTGTTCGACTTCTTCATGAATAACATGCCGCAGGATAATTGGAAGCTTAGAAGCTATTTCAAATACGGGGTCTATCTTCTTGTGTACGAAAAGCCCGACAAGGACTGCATTATCAGCATTAATAAGGGTTCCATCAACACCTGGCTGGAGGTCTGGGTGACGCCCAGGATCGTCCATGCCGGTTCGGGGTAAACTTTAATCGTAGTTCATCATCCATAACCGTAAGTTGGGACGGATTAAACTGGGTACGAAGGCTTTGAAAGTGCCCCCTGTTCCGCAAAAACCAGACGGAGACGCATGTAATGCCCGGAGGGAAGAGTGAAGAAAAGGCCGTTGACAAGCCGAAAGGCTGGTTTGCACGTTTTCTTGATCGGTTGGCCCGCGCAAACGAGGAAGCCCTGAAGCAGGGCTGCCGCACTTGAGTTCCCAGGCCCAAGTAGTGCCGGCGGCGCTTCCAGCAAAACCAGACAGAGGGCCGCGAATCTGTCCACAGGATCAGTCCTGAACCACTGCCTCCTCGTGAAAACGCTTGCGAGAGATGCCTTCTCCCCGCTCGAACTCTTCGATCCAATCACGGACGCGTTCCTTGCCGTACGCGTTTTCCCAGCCTGCCACGATCATCTCCACCGGTATGTCGGAGAAGACGCCGATGTATTCCACGTATTCCATGAACTGTCGTCTGTCCAGGTTATACGGGTGAAAAAGCGAGTCCTCGCGCCCGTTGAACTCGAGCGGGGCCACGCGGTGCCTGTGGCATAGCTCCGCGTTGAAGGCGGGTGTGGCCTTGACCCAACGGCCCTCCAGGAAAAACTCGTTGTAGCCGTGAAACACGAAGAGGTCCGTTCCCATGTACTCCTGGAGCTGTCTGGTGGACAGATGGTTCCGGACATGGGCGAAACCGACCCGCGCGGGAATCCCGCAGGACCTGGCAAGGGCGCAAAGGAGGGAGGCCTTGGGCACGCAGTAGCCGCACCCCGCCTCGAGCACCACGCTGGCCCTGTAGTGCTCAGGCCTGTAAAACGGGTAATAGGGCGTGTAACGTATGCCGTCCCTCACCGCATAGTAGAGCCTGACGGCCTTTGCCGTGGGGGACTCTCCGGCCCCGGACACGGCCTTCCTCGCGAATGCCTCGACCCGGGGATGGTCGCTGTCGATGATTGCGGTGGGATTTAGAAATCGCCTTTCCGGTAAGTCCAGGGACAAGTGAAACCTCCTTGGCGGGTGGTTGTCAGTGAAAGGCTCGGGATGCGCCCAGGCTATAGCATATTTCGCCGGCCGGCGTCAAAACAACGACAAAGGCCTGGAATCCGGTGACCGGGCAGGCTCAAAGTCTCTGCAGGTGTTTTTGTTCCGTTTTTCCTTGACAGGCGTGGTGGCGATTATCTATAGTTACTTTGTAGCTAGAATATAGTTAAATTGTGGTCTGAAGCAGGACCTGAAGACGAGAAAACAGACTCCCTGTGCTGGCAAAATCAAATTCTTTCAGGGAACGGAAATACTGTGGCTGACGAAAAGCAAAAAAATGATCAGGATATGCCTCCCGGCATGAACGCCAAGGTGAAGTTCGAAGTGTACGGCGAGGAGATGATCGAGAAGAAAGTCAAATTGAGCGGGAATAGCGGGAGGGTTTATTTACCGCCGGACTGGGTCGATCATCATGTCAAGATCATTCGAATCGACTAGGTGCGACGAGAATCGGCGGCGAAGTAAAGGGGAAGGACCTCGTTGTGGAAAAGGTGGTTATAAGAAGGCTCAAGGTCGAGGATGTGGAGGAGGTCGGGGGGATCCAGGAGCGGATCACCAAGATCCCCATTACCCAGGATTTCCTGGATATCATTCGAGAGAACGCACAGAAGCCGGATAATGCATGTTTTGTCGCCGAGCACAACGGCAAAATCGTCGGATTCATGGTAAGCAGCATACTCTCCGGGAGTTTCGGCGTGGAGAGAAGCGCCTGGATTTCGATCCTGGGTGTGGACCCGAAATACATGGGCCGGGAGATTGGAAGGGCTCTGGCCTCGGAGATCTTCGCATTTTATGAGAGCCGGGGCATCAAGAGCATCTACACTTCAGTAAGATGGGATTCCACGGATCTGTTGTCTTTTTTCAAGACCCTGGGCTTCGACAGGAGCAACTTCATCAATCTGAGAAGGGTTTTCGATTGATCGACGGTTTTGGTCGGCCGTGGTTTTACCTTCCACCAGGCGCATCCTTCCAAAATCCGTTCAGCCCCGACTCACCGGCGAAAGACCCCCTCTCCTCGTATTCCTTCATATCCAATGACTCATCAGTCCCGGAAGGTGGAAACGCGGGCGCAGGCCCGTGGGCGGCCTGAGATCGCCGGGCGTCCTGAGCGGCAAGGAGCAGAGCTTAGCATGATCACGGTGGGAATTGACTGCGGAGCAGGGAACACCAAGACGGTTATCCTGAAAGACGGAGAAATAATAGGCAAGGCCAACGTGCCCACGGGGTTCGACCGGGAAAAGGCCGTTTGGGGTTCACTGGAAAAGGCCCTGAATGCGGCCGGGATCAAGCGGGAAGATGTGGACAAGACAGGAGGGACCGGCTCCGGTGTCGATTCCGTAGGCATGGCGGATGTGAAAGTGGACGAAGTCACGGCCATGGGCAAGGGTGCCGCCTACTATTTCCCAGGGGCCCGGACCGTCGTTGACGTGGGTGCAGAGGAGGGCAGGGCGGCAAGGATAGACGCCCATGGGAACACACAAGACTTCGCCGTCAATGAGAAGTGCGCGGCCGGAGCCGGGGTTTTCATCGAGACCATGAGCCGGGCCCTGGACGTTCCCCTCGAAGACATGGGCCCCCTGGCCCTCACATCGGAAAAAAGCGTCCCCATGAATGCCCAATGCGTAGTTTTCGCAGAGTCCGAGGTGGTAGGCCTGATTCACTCCGGAGCGGAAAAGCAGGACATCAGCCGGGCGATTCACGATGCCATGGCAGGCCGCATCGTTTCCACCTTAAGGAGGATAGGCGTGAGAGAGGACGTGGTCATGATCGGAGGCATGGGGCACAACCCGGGTTTTGTTGAGGCTGTGAGAAGGGAGCTGAAGCTCGGGCGCATCCATATCCCCGAGGAGCCGGAGTACACGTCCTCGGTTGGGGCCGCTGTTACGGCTGCCGGGGAGGAATGATCGCCCGGCAAAGGACATTGCCATGAGTGAAAGACAGGCGCGGGACTCCTGTGGGTGGCCGGAGTCCAACTGGAAAGACCCGGACGTGAACTGGCTTGAGGTCCGATATATCACCGCGGGGATCGATGTGGGGTCTGTGAGTTCCCAGGCCGTGATCATGGCCGACGGCCGGATAGCGGCCTATAGCAATATGAGAACCGGATCGGACAGCTCCAACAGCGCGCGCGATGCCTTGAGCCTCGCCATGGATGCCCTTGAGGGCATGCCTGAGGGTCGCATCGACTACCTTATAGGGACCGGTTACGGCCGCGTCAACGTGCCTATGGCGGACCGGACCGTCACGGAAATCGCGTGCCATGCCCGCGGGGCGGGATACATATACGGACCCGGAGTCAGGACGGTACTGGACGTCGGGGGCCAGGACATCAAGGCGATCACCTGTGACGAACGAGGCAAGGTGATCAACTTTCTCATGAACGACAAGTGCGCCGCCGGGACCGGTCGGGGTATGGAGGTTTTCTCGGAACTTCTGGGCGTGCCCATTCAGGAGGTGGGGGATCGTTCCCTTCAGATCAGTGAAGAGCCCGATGCCGTATCCAACGAATGCGTGGTGTATGCGAAATCAGAGGCCCTGGGTCTTCTCCGAAAGGGGTGGAGGGTCGAAGAGGTGCTTGCCGCCTACTGCCGGGCCATGGCCGACCGTATTTTTGACCTCTTGGGGCGGCTGAGGGTCCAACCGGAGTTCGCGGTCACCGGAGGCATGGCCAAGAACCGCGGCGTGATCGACAGGCTGATGCCCCTGGTGGAGCTTGAATTCATGAAGACGGAGTGGGATACCCAGATAGCCGGAGCGGCCGGGGCGGCCCTTTTCGGCCATGCCCTGTGCATGAAAGGGAAAAAGCGCAAAAAACCAGCGGGCTGAACCAATGAGTGAGATAAGGCTGACCATTGACGGGCGGGAGGTTCGAGTCCGGAAAGGCGCCACGATTCTCGAGGCGGCCCGGATTGCGGGTGTCTACATCCCGACCCTGTGCCACCACCCGGATCTTCCCCCGGCAAAGGGAAGTCCGGCGGCGAGGGCCGTCTATCAGGGCGACAACAGGGTAGAGAACGTCCGGCCTGAGGAGAAAGGCGCCGGCTGCGGCCTGTGCGTTGTTGAGTTGAAGGGGCGGGAAGAGCCTGTGGAATCGTGCTCCACCGAGGCCTTGGACGGCATGGAGGTGACCACTGACAGCCACGGGATCCGCGACAGGCGGCGGGAAAACCTCATTCCAATACTCGCCGGCCACCCCCATGCCTGCCTCACCTGCGTCCAGCAGGAAGGTTGCTCCAGGGTCCTGTGTTCCTCGAATGTTCCGGAGAATGAACGATGCTGCTCCAGGTTCGGGCACTGTGAACTTCAGGATGTGTCACGCTATGTGGGCATATCCGATGCGACGCCCGGATGGGTGCCTACGGATCTGCCCGTGCTCGACGAAGATCCCCTTTTCGTGCGGGATTACAACCTCTGCATCGGGTGCACCCGATGTGTCCGCGCGTGCCGTGATCTGAGGGGAGTCGAAGCGCTGGGGTTCGTTCGAGACGAGCAGGGGCGAATCCGTGTCGGGACCGTGAGCCCCACCCTTAAGGAGTCGGGGTGCCGGTTTTGCACGGCCTGCGTCGAGGTATGCCCTACTGGTGCGCTCGCGGACAGAAGCGTGCGTGCCGGAAAAAAGGAGCAAGACCTTGTTCCTTGCAGGGGGGCCTGCCCGGCCGGCGTGGACGTGCCCGAATACCTGAGGTTCATCGCCCTGGGCAAGCCAGACGAAGCCAACGCGGTCGTCCGCGAGAAGGTGCCGTTCCCGGGAGTTCTGGGCAGAGTCTGCATACATCCATGCGAGGATGCCTGCCGGCGCGGGGAAGTGAACCAGGCCGTGGCTGTCTGCGCGCTTAAGCGCTTCGCCGCGGACAACGAGAAGGGGTTATGGAAAGACGGCCTGAGGCCCGGCGCCGGCACCGGAAAACGCGCTGCCGTGATAGGCGCCGGGCCTGCCGGGCTTACGGCCGCGTTCTATCTTCGCAGGGCGGGGCACGGCGTCACTTTGTTCGAGGCAAGAGACCTGCCTGGAGGCATGATGCGTTACGGTATCCCTCACTATCGCCTGCCTGTTGAGGTTCTGGACCGGGAGGTCCGTGAAATTCTGGATTTGGGGATTGATTTCAGGCCCGGAAGGGCCCTGGGAAAGGACTTCCATCTGGAGGACCTCAGAGGCAAGGGTTTCGACGCCGTTTTCCTGGGAGTCGGGGCCCAGGAGAGCAGGAAGGCGGATATCGAAGGAGCCGATCTCAAAGGGGTTATGTGGGGCCTGGATCTTCTCAGAAAGGTCGCAGAGGGCGATCCCTCGAGGTTCGAGGGCAGGGTACTGGTGATCGGCGGTGGAAACACGGCCGTGGACGCGGCACTCACCTCCGCCCGCTCCGGCGCCCGCGACGTGACCATGGCCTGCCTCGAGACCCGGGAGCAAATGCCTGCACACGCCGGGCGATTGGAGCTCCTGCAGGCCGCGGGAGTCAGGCTCATGCCCTCCTGGGGCACTCGTCGCATACTCGGCAGCGGCAGCCGGGTCACCGGTGTCGAGCTTGTCAGCTGTACAGGGGTTTTTGACATCAAGGGCGAGTTCAGCCCCGCCTTTGACGAGGGGGTCGTGAAGAAACTGGAAGTCGATCAGGTCATACTGGCCATAGGTCAAAGGCCTGACCTGTCCTTCCTGAGAGAGGCCGGACCCATTTGCGTGGATCGCGGCCTGATAGTCGTGAACGGCGACACGCAGGAGACCGGAATGCCCGGAGTTTATGCCGGCGGCGATGTGGCGGCGGCCCCCGGGTCCGTTATTCATGCGGTTGCGGCGGGGAGAAGAGCTGCCGCGGCCATGGATCGTGCCTTGGGTGGAAGTGGTGAGACGTATAAACCTCTCGTTGTGCGAGCGAGCCCAGGCTCGCGCCTGGGACGGGAGGATGGTTTTGCCGTTAGAGCCAGAGAGCCCCTACCGGGGTTGGAGTCGGGGTACGATGACGATGCTGCAAGGCGCGAAGCCTCGCGGTGCCTTCAATGCGACCTCCGGCTGCTGATGGGGCGAAACCCTGCGCCCCCGCAAAAGCGCCTGCCTTTCAACCAAGAGGCCGTAGCGCAGGTCCCGAAGTCCGAGGGAGTGTTCAGGCTGATTGACCGGGATCAGAGAATAGTGGCGATCAAGGGGGTGGCCGACCTCAGGAAAGCGCTGATGCAGGAGCTGGGCGAGAACGATGAGGCTGTGTTTTTCGATTACCAGGAGGACAAGATGTACTCCAAGCGGGAGAGTGAGCTGATCCAGCAATACCTGCAGGAACACGGAGAGATGCCCGGGGCATTTGATGATGATCTTTATTAGTGTCTTGTCAATCATCAAATGTCGGATAAAGCCTCGACAGCTTGATCCGGGCGGTTTTTTCAACGATAAGCTGGTTTTCAATTATAAAATCGATTTTGCCGGTTTTTACAAACAAATGAAAGAAGAAGGCTCCGTCCCTCTAAAATGCTGAAGAATTCTGGGGGAAAAACGACGGAAAAGAGGGGTAAAGGGGCCACTCTTCATCTGTGTGAGGCCGTGGGATCATGTAAGACATGAGTGTCTCGATGTAGCGGTTAAACCCGTCAGGGTCACCCCGCTCCAGCCTTTCGATTTTAGGCAGGACCTCTTTCATTGCTTTCTCATCAAGAACCATATCAACAGGGTAGTTCATGGAACCGCCCTTGCGCTTCAATGTTGTCGCCCGCGCGTAGGTAGTTACTCTCTCGAGGCCGGGGAACTTGTCCTTCATATGCCGGAGTATTTCAAGAATCCGGTCAGTTTTCAGGATAAGGCTGTCGGCGTCTTGGAGAAATGCGCTTTTTCGGAGGAGAGCCGGAGGTGGAAACGCTTTTTAAGGCGTCAAAGGTAACGCACGCCGGCACTACCTTCGACAGTCGGATTCAATTGCTGAGGAGGGGTTCAAGCCCACTGGCGCATGCCTTGGATACGGCATAGTTCCCCGTTTCCTGCCCCGGCATTATGGCCCAGCCGCCCTCTTTGATGAAATCAGCCCTCTTCCAAGAATCCAGCTCCCCAAACTCTTTGAGCTTCTCTTGGCTGTTCGGAGCCGTCATGAATTGGGCCACGCAGATCGCGGCCTGACTCGCCACGACCGCTTCGTTGTTCTCCGTTTTCGCCGTGCCGGCGGTAACCCACCCGCCCCATGAAAAGCCGATGATCATTGCGATGACTGCACCGAGAACGAGCCCCCAACCTCCAAACTTCATTTTTGCCGTGGTTTCCGGTTTCATGGATCAAACCTCCCTTGAGTTGAATGGTGTTGATTATCATTCCAATGAACTTACGACCAGGAAGTCGATTGGTTGTCATCGATCCCAGCCGGCACCCGCCCGTTTCGCCTATGAAAAGCTTTTTCTGAACGGCATAAAATAGAATCAATACACGCTTCGTGCCAGCCATGCTTGTTTTGCGGTAAAACAATTCAAATCATTGTTTTGAATAGATAAATAGCCATAAAAATTATAGTTGCAGACCTGGTATATCACAAATTATGGGCCGCATTTGACCATTGGTCAAATGCGGCCACCTCTTCTTATGCCGATATCCGCGTGTAAAGGGAACTCTTAACCGGTGGTCATTGCGGCCATCCAAGAGCCGACGAATTCGTAAGAACTGTATTTTCTCGCAAAAACGACAATAACACCCAGAAAAAAACCTTTTAATCTTAATCAGTTCATTTTGCGGTCTTTGCGGCCTGGTGCAAAATTTCGACTTTTTGCAAAGCCATCAAGAGTGATACTCAAATCACTCCCCAATGATAAAAACCTTGATATATTTAATTTTTTTTCGATAAGCTGTAATTTTAAAGTAACTATTCAGGGGGTGGGCCGCTTACTTTGCCCCGATCCATGAGAGGACAGGCTGTTGCTGTTTGAAGTAAAGGTCATGGCATCTACAGTTTTAAACCCCAACTCCTTGCAAATCCATCAGCTTCAACCAAAAGACCAGAATCCAAGACCAGTTTCTTACGTACAGTCTTATCGTATTATACACATTAAGGAATGCCTAAAATCGCCGGCATTCCAGAACAATCATTGAATGGACGGTGAAGTCACGAGCCGAGCGCATGCGAGGTCGGCTGAACTGCCTTGTTATTTGCGTTAGGCTGGTTTATATCCGATACCTAGCCCTTCGTTGGTCTCGTTGAGCCTCCTGTC
>CAYVDE010000015.1:0-44420 GCA_964450535.1 uncultured Desulfobacterales bacterium | reverse complement strand
TGAGTCAAGGTTGTCCAACTGAATGGTCTCCACGGATACCGTCTCCTTCTCTCTAGAACCTTCATGCTCACCACGAAGAACACGAAGAGACAATAAAGCTGTTAAGATGTTAAGGTGTTGAGGGATAAAAGCACATAAGCCATGAATTAAACCACGATTGTTCCAGTTTTAACCTCCACCTCCACCTACACTTACACTTACACTAATCCATCATGCCCTCGATCATGCCCATGGCCTGCCGGTCTGTAAACATGGGCAGCCATGCCGCGCCATTGGGGCAGGCGGCCGCGCAAAGCCCGCATCCCTGGCAGGCGGAGGGAATGACGCGGATCCGATCCTTTTCGCGGAAGCGTGCCTTGAAGGGGCAGACGGCAATACATGTCTCACACAACGAGCACAGGGCCTGTCTTACCCCCGAGACTGTCCGTGAAGAGGGCAGGGCCGCCCGTCCAAGAAGGATCAAGGCCCTCATGGCCGCCGCACGGGCCTGGATCACGGTCTCTTCCATGTTTCTCGGGGAGTGGGCGGTCCCGCATGCGAAAATGCCCGGACGTTCGAGGTCCACAGGACGCCACTTCGGGTCCATTTCCTGAAAGAATCCGTCTTGGTTAAGCCTGACGCCGATAATCCCGGCCAGGGAACTATTGTCCGAAGGCTCCATGCCGGTGCTCAGGACGAGCAGGTCGGGGTGGACCTCCACCGGCCTTCCCAGTACCGGTTCGTGAAAACGGACAAGAACCTTGTCCCCTTCCACCTCAACTTCGGGCTTTTTGCCGGGCCGGTAAGTGATGAACTGGACGCCCGTCTCGCGCAACTCCCGGTAACGGGATTCCATAAACCCGTAACTCATGAAATCCCGGTAGAGTATGTAGATGTCTGCGTCAGGGTTGATCTCCATGATTTTGGACGCGTTCTTGAGGGCCGAAGCGCAGCAGATCCGGCTGCAGTAGGCACGTCCGTTCGGATCACGCGACCCCGCGCACTGGATCATAATCACTCTGCCGAGGGCTCCCGCCTGAAGTTCGCCGGCCGCGAGTCGGGCCTCGAGGTCCCCCTGCCGGAGAATTCGATCGCTCCGGCCCAGGCCGTACTCGTCCGTGTCCGCCTCCCTGCACCCGGTGGCCAGGATAACGGCGCCGCAGGAAAGCGATTCCCCCTTATCTCCGGTTTGGATGCGGGCGGCGAAACAGCCCGGTTCACCGTTAAGCCCGGTGAGTTCCGTACCTGTGTGGACTTCTATTCCTTCTTGCCCGCGGACCCTGTTCTCCAGGTCTTGAAGAAAAGAAACAGGATCCCCCCCGTCAAGGGTGAAACGCCTTTTTCTTGTTTCACCGCCCAGGCGGTCGTCCTTTTCCAGCAGATGGACTTGAATGCCGCTTTCAGCAACGGTAAGAGCGGCTGTCATCCCGGCCAGGCCCCCTCCTATAATCACCACTTTCCGAATCGCTGGAACAACGGCGATCTCCGGAAACTCCCGGTTTTTTTGGTTCTGTACAGCGGCTGCTATGGCGGAAACAGCCAACCGGCGTTTTTGCCGGGAATCGCCGGTCACAAGGCCGGCCCCTCGAAGGTCGAGAACCTCTACCAGAGCCTCTCCAAGTCCCAGGCCTTGGCCGAGCTTCCGAAGGCTGCGGTCGTACACATAGGGGGCGCAGGCCCCGATGACCAGGCGGTTCAGGTCTTTCCCTTCCAGTTTTCTCACGGCCTCATCGAACCCATCGGGCCGGCAGAGAAGGTCTCCTTCCACGACAAGAGCGACATCCGGCCGTCCGGCGATATCATCTCGGATTTCCTCCCAGGGGAGATCCAGGCATTGTCCACCCAGGCACCTGCATAGTAGAACCCCCACCCTTGGGATTTCACGGGAGACATCCCGGGTCTTGAAAGCTTCGGTTTCCGGGGATTCGGGTTCGGATAAGGCACCGGCGCAGGCTGCAGCCTCAGCGGCGGCCGCCTCGGCCTGGAGCACCGTCTCGGTAATGTCCTTGAGCCCTGTGGCCGATCCGCACCAGAAGACCCCCGGACGGCCGGCGGCAGATGTATTCAGGCCGGGGGCGGGAGCGAAGCCGCACCGATTCAACTCGACTCCCGCGACCTCGGCCAGCTTCCGCATCTCGGGTGTGCTCGCCTGTCCGGTTGATAACACCACCAGGTCGAAGGCCCGTTCCCTGACCTCTCCCTCGGTCTCCAGGTAGTGCTTGATATACAGCCGGCCGTCCGGCCCGGCATCCACGGTGTGAACACGGCACTGGACCAGTTCGGTGCCCGATGCCTCGCATTGGATCTGATAACGGTATCCCTCTTTGCCATAGGCACGCATGTCCATATAAAAAACCGCGGTCTCTGTCCCGGGTGAGCGCTCCTTGACCAAAAGGGCTTCCTTGAGCGCGAACATGCAGCATATGGAGGAGCAGAAATCCTGACCTTGCCTGACGTTCCGCGAGCCCACGCACTGAATCCAGGCGACGCTCCCGGCTTGTTCGCCCGTGGAGGGCCTGAGGAGACGGCCTGAGGTGGGGCCGGATCCGCTGAGGAGGCGCTCGAGCTCCAGGCTGGTGATCACGTCGGGCAGGCTTTGATAATTATAGGCGTCGGGCGGCCCGGGATCGTAGAGACCGCATCCCGGTGCCAGTATCACGGCCCCCGCCCGGTAAACCTCTTGTGTGTCTTCCTCTTCGAGGGAAATAGCCTCAGTGGGGCATGCCTCCACGCAGTCCCCGCACCTCGTGCATGCCTCGAAATCGATTACATAGGAGAACGGGACGTTGTGTGGTATCTCGCGGTGAACGGCCTTTCGCTTGGCCATGCCTTCGTTGAAGCCGTCTTCAACCTCCACGGGACAGGCCTCTTCACACCGGCCGCAGCCTATACAGCGTTCAGGGTCCACACCTCTTGGAAGGGTCCTGAGAGTGGCTTCGAAGCGCCCGGCCTCGCCTTCAAGACCGATCAGTTCGGTCATGGGCAGGATGCTGATGTTCCGGTGAAACAACCCCTTTCGCATGCAGTATTCGGAGGAGGCGTCACGCTCCCAGGCCGGAAGCATTCGGCACAGCCCGCAATGGTTGTTTGGAAACTGGTAGTCGAGTTTGGAGAGTATCCCTCCGAGGGCGGGCGACGACTCGGCCAGGATCACCCGGAAGCCCCTTTCGGCCAGGTCTATCGCAGCCTTGATGCCGCCGACGCCGGCTCCAGTGACCAGGACTGTGCCCAGGTTCTGTTCAGTCATATGACCTCCTGTCCGCTATTCCGCAGTCAGCTCCAGGAATTCCTGGTCTTCGAAAACGGAGAGAGGCAGCGGTTCGTCCGGGCTGCGCCCGGGTTCGTATTCGAAACGGGCCTGGGTCCGGCTCGCCGCCGTGCGGAAGAGTTCCATGACCGGCAGGCCCATGGGACAGGCTGTGGAGCATTGCCCGCAACCCACGCAAAGGGTGCTTATATGGAGCATTCTCGTGATGTGAAAGAAAGCGGTGTCCGTGGGAAGTTTTACCTGACCGCGCTTTCCGGCCCAGCGGAAATACTGCTCAGGATCGTGGCGAAAGGTGTCTGTGAGAAAGACGCATTCACGGCAGTAGCAGACGGGGCAGGCCGCGCGGCAGTTGTAGCAGTTTATGCAGGTCTTAAGGACATCCCTTAAGGCGGCGAACGACGAGGTCCGTTCGGCGTACTCCTTGATCATGGCGTCACGCTCAGCGGTCCGTTCGGCGATGACTTCCGCTAGGACCTTGCTCCTGGCTTCGGGCTCCTTTGCCTCTTCCATATCGAGGGGATAGAGCGCCTCTGTGCCGGCGTCTGTCTGGGCGCAGAGTACCAGCTCCTTTTCCGGGTCCGATCCGAATATACGCAGACCGATGTCCGCTCCTTCGTGTACCGGGTGCTCACAGACACGGCACGCCCGGACAAGCGGCAGGGTGTCGCCCTGTGACAGTCGCTCGTGAAAGATCATGGCCGAACCGTCGCCGGCCTCAGATACCAACTCCAGGAACTCGCTTGGCTCCAGGCGGCCTTCGCAGTCCGTGGTAATCAGGAGGATCTGCTCCCGGTCGGCCTGCTTGAGCTTTACAAGCTCCACATAGGCCCGGCAGTCACATGGCCGGAGAAACGCGGCGATGCGGTACCCAGGCTTCTTGAAGGTGAGGGAACTCAGGAGCCGGGCCGTGCTCGTGGGGGTTATGGGAGCCAGTGGATCCAGGCCTTCGAGCCGCTTCGGGTCCCGTACAAGCGTGTGCATGACCATGGCACCGTCCGGCTGGCACATGGGAAGGAACATCGCCTGTACCACATCATGCTCCAGCAGGCTCGAGAAGAAATCCTTCAAAGCACCGTTGATGTTTCCGGACTCAACCGGGAGTCTCACGCAGTCAGTCATTTCTCAGCAAACCTCCATGAAAATAGGACGTACCGGCGCCTTTAGGGGCTTGATCGCATAGGAGGACCGGGACATGCATGCGGGTCAGGCCACCAACTCCTTCTTGAGTTCCGTGGGGCCTAAGGATTTCACCTTCTCCGTCATTTCCCGAACAGTCTCCGCGAACACGTTGCCCTCGCTGGCCCCGATCCATCGCAGCCACAGACGGTCTTCCTCGATTCCATACAGGGAAAGGATCTCCTTGATCAAGGCCACGCGGCGCCGGGCCTTGTAGTTGCCGTTGATGTAATGGCAGTCCCCTGGATGGCACCCGCCGATCAGGACGGCGTCCGCCCCCTCGAAAAAGGCCTTGAGCACGAACTTGGGATCCACCATGCCGCTGCACATCATGCGGATCAGCCTGACGTTGGGCGGATACTTATACCGGGAAGTCCCGGCCAGGTCCGCGGCGGTGAAGGTGCACCAGTTGCATACAAAGGCCACTATGACAGGTTCCTGGTCGCTCATTTTGTGCTCCATTTTAAACGAAAAACTTAAATCTCAACACAAAGGACACGAAGAAAATAGGTATTAAGGTGTTAAGCTGTTGAGGTTTTGAGGGATAAAAAAACTAAGAACCACGAACTAAGAACCACGAACCACGAACCACGAATCACGAACCACGAACCACGAACCACGCATCACGGCCCTTCGGCCAGCAGCCCCTCGATCTCCGCGAAGACCTGGAGGTCCGTGAAGTGGCTGACCTTGGCGGCGCCGCTCGGGCAGTGTGCCGCGCAGCTTCCGCATCCCTTGCATTTGGCCTCGTTTACCACGCTTATGCCCCGCCGCGCGTCGAAGTCTATGGCCGAATAGGCACAGAGGTCGATGCAGGTCCGGCATCCCGAACAGAGGTCCGGGTCGATGAAGGAGGTCATGGGGCTCACTTCCACCTTGCCGAACGCGGAAAGGCTTATGGCCTCACTGGCGGCTCCCTTGGCCTGCGCCACGGTGTCAGGGATGTCTTTGGGCCCCTGGCACGTTCCGGCCACGAAAACACCGGCGCCGGCCGTGGAAACCGGCTCCAGCTTCGGGTGTTCCTCAAGAAAGAACCCGTCCTGCCCGGTGCTCAGGCCGAAGATCCGTGCCACGTCGAGGGCGTCATCCCGGGCCTCCATGGCCGAGCAGAGGATGGCCATGTCCACGGGGATGCGCATCATCTTCCCGAGAAGTGTCTCCTCTGCGATCACGATGAGCCGGCCTTCCTCCTCGGGATCCTCCGCCTTGTCCGTGATCCTGGCCGCTTTACCCCTGACCAGCTTGACTCCCTCTCCTTGAACACGGTTCATGAACTCCTCGTACCCTTTCCCGAAGCACCGCATGTCGATGTAGAAGTTGTAAACGGCGGTTTCCTCGCCTAAGCGGTCCTTGATGAGATGGGCGTACTTAAGGGCGTACATGCAGCACACTCGACTGCAGTATTCGTGATAGTTGACGTCTCGACTGCCGATGCAGTGCAGTATGGCAACGCTCTCGGGCGGGCGGTCAAAGCGGCCTTGAGCATCGCGGACAAGGATCCGGCCTTCTGTGGGGCCTGTCGCGTTCGTAAGCCGTTCAAACTCCAGGCTGGTGAAGACATTGGGGTATTTCCCGTAGCCGAACTGGGACATGGGCGTGGGGTCGAGCAGGTTGAAGCCGGTGGCGAGGATTATGCTTCCCACATCAAGGTCGACTATCTGGTCCCTGGCATCGTGTTCAATGGCGCCCACCTTGCAGGCCTGCACACAGGCCATGCACTCGGAGCAGACCCCGCAGTTCAGGCAGCGCAGGGCCTCTTTTCGGGCCTCGTCATCGTCGAACCCCAGGCTTACCTCGCCAAAGGAACCGGTCCGTTCGTTCGCGGGCAGGTGTTCGGGCACGGCCCTGGCCTCCGGGGGAAGCCCTGCAGGAATTTCAGTCCAGTCTTCGCCCGGTTCGAGATCGGAGTATGGTGTGTCGACTCCAGCGGACAGGTCTTCGCCTCGAAGGTAACGGTCCATGGCATCGGCGGCCCTTCGACCGGCCGCCACAGCCTCGATGACGGTTGCCGGGCCGGTGACCGCATCGCCCGCGGCGAATACGCCCGCATGGCTCGTTTGCATTGTTTCGGGATGCACTTCGAAAGTATTCCAGCCGGTCAGTGATACGGGATCCTCTTCCCGAAGCCACGAGGCATCCGGTCTCTGGCCGACGGCCGGAATCACCATGTCGCAAGGGATAGTGAACTCCGAGCCTTCAACAGGCACCGGCCGTCTTCGGCCGCTCGCGTCGGGTTTGCCGGGTTCGGTGCGTATGCACTCGAAACCCGTGACCTTGCCGTTGTCACCCTTGATACGCACCGGGGCGGCCAGGTAGTGGATCCGTATCCCTTCTTCCAGGGCCTCCTCAATCTCATCCGCGTAGGCAGGCATCTCCTCGCGGGTGCGGCGGTAGACGATCTGCACGTCTTCGGATCCCATTCGAAGAGCTGTTCGCGCCGCGTCAACGGCCACGTTGCCGCCCCCTATGACCACCACACGTTTTCCCGGTGAGGCTCCCCGTCCCAGGTTCACTTCACGGAGGAAGTCCACTGCGTCCAGGACCCCTTCAAGCTCGTCTTCGCCCGGGATCCGCAGCTTGATTCCCAGATGGGCTCCGGTGCCCAGGAAGATCGCATCGAACCCCTCCCCCTTCAGGCCGGAAAGGGTGAAATCCTTGCCCAATCGAGCCCCGGTTTTCGTCTCAACGCCCAGCCCCAGTATGTAGTCGATCTCACGATCAAGCACTTCCTGGGGGAGACGGTAGTCCGGGATCCCGACCCTGAGCATCCCTCCAAGCGCGGGAAGAGCTTCGAATATCGTTACCTTGTAGCCCTTCAAACGCAGGTAGTAAGCGGCCGTCAGACCCGCCGGGCCTGAACCTATGACCGCGATCCGACTGTTTTGTTCCTGAATTTCAGGCCTCGGCAGTTTGCTCGGGTCCACCCGGTCCGCTGCGGCCCGCTTGAGCCTGCAGATTGAAATCGGTTGGTCCACCTCTGCGCGCCGGCAGCTCGCCTCACATGGGTGAGGGCATACCCGGCCCAGGACTCCGGGCAGGGGGAGCCGCTCCATGATCAGCCGGACTGCGTCTTCGTATCGGCCCTGTCCCACGAGCTGAACATAACCCTGTACGTTGATTCCCGCCGGACACGCGAGGCCGCAGGGAGCCCGGTCTTTCTTTTCGATTGCGAAAGTAATGGGAACGGCCTGGGGAAAGGAACGGTAGATGGCTTTTCTTTCCTTGAGTCCTTCGTCCCACTCGTTGGGGCGTGCAACAGGGCAGACCTCGGCGCATTCGCCGCACCCCGTGCATTTGTCGGTATTCACGTACCGCGCCTTTTTGCGGACCCTGACGCGGAAGTTTCCTACAAATCCGTCCACCTCCTCCACTTCGCTGAAGGTGAGTAGTTCTATGTTGGGGTTCTGTCCAACGGAGACCATCTTGGGCGTGCCGATGCAGGAAGCGCAGTCCAGGGTGGGGAAGGTCTTGTCGTACTGGAGCATGTGGCCGCCTATGGTCGGCTGCCGTTCAACCAGGAAGACCTTGAACCCGGCGCTTGCTACATCCAGGGCGGCCTGCATGCCTGCAATTCCGCCTCCCACCACCAGCACGTTAGGGTTTACCGTGACCACCTTGGGGTCAAGGGGATGCTGGAGTGGCACCCTGTGTATCCCTGCGCGGCAAAGGTCGATCGCCTTCTTTGTGGCCTCGCCCTCGTCCTCGGTGACCCAGGAGCAGTGCTCCCGAATGCAGACCATGTGAAAGGCCTCGTAAGGATTCAGTCCCGCCCGCCGGCACACGGCCCGGAAAGTGCGCTCATGCATGCGTGGGGAGCAGGAGGCCACGACCACCCGGTTAAGGCCCTGCTCGCGGATGTCCTTTTCTATCATGTCCTGCCCGGGATCGGAGCACATGAAGAGGTTGTCCCGGGAGATCACCACGCCGGGCTCTCCGGCGATGAAGTCCCGGACCTCTTCCACCCGGACCTTACCGGCTATGTTCGAACCGCAGTGACAAACGTAGAAACCGATTCGGTCTTCCATGTCCTACCCTTTGTGATGTAAAAAAACGTGTCCGTGACCCGTGGTTCGTGGGAAAAAACCGCATCCAACAATAACAGCAGTAGACCGTGGGCCTTTTCTCGATGCATCATCCTTACTCCAGCGACTCCATCACCAGTTCGGCGATGTCGGCAACTCGAATTTCCTCTTCTTTCCCCAGGGTCTTTACGGCGTCTTCGAACATGATGATGCAGTATGGGCAGGCTGCGGCGATCACCTCGGCTCCGGTCTCCAGGGCTTCTTGAACCCGCAGGATCGCGAACCGTTCATCCGTCGGCACCTCGTTCCAGAGCCCTCCGCCTCCCCCTCCGCAGCAAAGGCTGTTCTCCCGGTTCCGCTCCATCTCCACGAGATCCAGGCCCGGAATGGATCGAAGGACCCGCCGCGGTGGATCGTAAATTCCGTTATGCCTTCCAAGATAGCACGGATCGTGGTAGGTGACGGTTTTTCCGAGCTCCCGCACCGGAGAGAGCCGGCCTTCAAGCAGGAGTTCTTCCAGGATCTGAGTGTAGTGCCTGACCTGATAAACGCCCCCGAATTCGGCATAGTCCTTTATAAAAGCGTTGTAACAGTGGGGCGAGGCCGTGAGGATTCGGCGTACTCCATTTTCCTCGAACACGCCCATGTTGTTGTCCATGAGCTTTCCAAAGACCTCTTCCCCGCCCATCTTCCGGATTGCGTCGCCGCAGCATTGCTCCCCTTCAACGAGCATGCCGAAATCCAAGCCCCCCGATTGCAGCAACCGGACGAGGGCCCTTGCGGCCTTCTGGTTTCGGGCGTCATAGGCGTGTGTGCAGCATGTAAAAAAGAGGTACTCCATGCCTTCGTGGTATTGCGGGGCTCTTAGGTCTTTGGCCCACGCCGTGCGGTCCTCGGGGTCTCCAGACCAGGGGTTGCCCCTGTTTGAGGCGCTTCCCAGGGGGCCCTTGAGGGAGGGCGGCACAGACCCGGTCTCATTCATCATCATCCGCATGGATCGAAGGATGTCTATGATATGAAGTCCCCGGGGGCAGTTGATTACGCAGTTGTTGCAGGTGACGCAACGCCACAGGTCCTCGCTCTCAAATCCCTCGAGCCCGAACTGGGCGAGGCGGATCATGCCTCGAGGTGAGAAGTAGCGGACCAGGTTCCATGGGCACACGCCGGTGCATGTGCCGCACTGCATACAGCGCTCCAAGTCTTTCCCACCCAACTCCTTGATCGCTTCAGTTACCTCTAGGAACGGGGTTACAGCATCCATTCTGGTGTTTCTCCTAGCATGGCAGGATGAATTAAAGCGGAAACTGCTGGTACCATTATTCCCGGGGTTTCGTCAACCCGGAACCCCGGCCGGGAAGGGGCGTTTCATTGTATTTCACCACGGTAACCATTAAGAGACCTTCGGCTTCAAGCAGTTGAGCCGGCAGGTCCTGGCGGATTCGGGTATTGAAAGCTGTTAAGTGGAAAAGATAAAAGGTGTTGAGGTGTTGAGGTGTTAAGGGGAAAACCCCGAAACACACGGACACGGTTCTTTCCCACGAATCACGAGCCACGGGCACGAATCCCGTGTCTCCCTGTTTTCACCGTCACCCGCACACCGCGAGGCGGCCTCGATGAGACCGCTTTCGGCCTTGGACTGGAGAACACTGAGCTTACACGGCCGTATACTTCGGCCCGCCACCGCCCTCGGGCGGAACCCATGTGATGTTTTCGTACGGATCCTTTACATCGCAGGTCTTGCAGTGCAGGCAGTTCGAAAAGTTCAGTTTGAGGTTGGGTTTTCCGGTTTCCTCGTCCACCTCCATCTCGTAAACGTTGGCAGGGCAGAACCGCTGGCAGGGCGCCTGATACTCCTTGAGGCACTTGTTGTAACAAATGTCCAGGTCAATGACCTTCAAGTGGGCCGGCTGCTGCTCTTCGTGGGTGGCGCCCGAATAGTAGACGTCCGTCTCCTTGTCGAAGGTCAAGGTCCCGTCGAATTTCATGGCCCCTGTCTGCTCGGCCGTGGGTGAATCCGTGCCGTAGACGTCCTTGATTGTGTGCAGGTGACTGAAGTCCGGCTCGGTGTAAAGGCGGTCCTTAAGGATTCTGCCTCCCAGGACGTATTGAAAACCGGCCTTGATGAGGGCCCAGTACAGACCCTTCTGAAAGGCCTGGTGAAAATTGCGCACCTTGCGCAGCTCCCGGCCGATGTCACTGTCATACAGGCGTTGCTCGTAGGATGCGAGCTTGGCATCGGACGTGTCCTTTGCAAGCAATGCCTCAAAGATCGTTTCTGCGGCCAGCATGCCGGATTTCATGGCCACGTGGACGCCCTTGATTTTCTGGCTGATGAACAGATTGGCCGAGTCTCCCACTATGAGCCCGCCGTCGAATGTGAGCTTGGGAATGGAAAAGTACCCGCCCACGGGCGCCGTTTTGGCCCCGTACTGGGCGATCTTTCCGTCCTTGAGGATCTCCGACACCATGGGGTGTTCTTTGAACTTCTGAAAGAGCATGTGCGGGTCGAGGGCAGGATCGCCATAGTCGAGCCCCACAAGGAGCCCCAGGCTGACCATGTTGTTTTCCATGCCGTAGACAAAACCTCCGCCATAGGTGTCGCTCTTCAGGGGATAACCCATGGTGTGTATGACTTTGCCGGGCCGCATGCGCCCTTCGGGCACCTCCCAGACCTCTTTTACGCCGACCACGTAACTCGACGGATTCTTGTCCCGGTCCAGGGCGAAGCGCTTGATCAGGGTTTTGGTGAGGCTTCCGCGGGGGCCTTCCCCGAACACGGTCACCTTGGCCTTGAGGTCGATTCCGGGTTCGTAGTTGCCTTTTTTCTCGCCGTTGGCGTCTATGCCCTTGTCGCCGGTCCTCACGCCGGCCACCCTGTCCCCGTCGTAAAGGACCTCGGTCCCGGCAAAACCGGCGAACACGTAAGTCTCCTGCTCCTCAACGAGACCGCCCAGCCACTCGGTGAGCTTGGACAGGGACACAATGCAGTTGCCGTGATTGTTCAGCGGTGGAGGTGTAATAGGCGCCTTGATCCTTCCTTTCCGGGTCATAAAACAGACGTCCTCTTCCTGCACCTCGGCATCCAGGGGCGCCCCCTTTTCCTCATAATCCGGAACGAGTTCCTTCAGCGGAGACGGATCGATAACAGCCCCCGAAAGGCTGTGTGCTCCCACATACGGGCCCTTTTCAAGGACGGCGATCATGGGCTCGTCAAGCCTTTCTCCCTCAGCGCCGGAGTCTATCTTCTCGTTGTGTGCCTTGACCAGGTTAACCAGGTGAAACGCCCCGCTCAGAGAGGCCACTCCTCCTCCGACAAACAGCACGTCCACTTCCATTATTTCACGTTCTTCTTCCATTAACAGACCTCCTTGAGGATGATGCAGAGCCCGCGGAGATCCCCTCTTCGACCGGCCTTTGCGGTGCGCTCAGGGGAGAACGGACGGATTGACATCTGTGCGGTTCACTATGGCCGTCCCGTGTGGCTGGGTGGCTGCACAGGGAGCCAATATAGCATCTATGTCCAACGGGTTTCAATATTTTTTGTGAAATCACGCACAAGGGCCGCACCTGATGCTTTACCGCGAGGGCGGGGCACAGGGCCGGAGCGAATTTTCGGTTCCTGAAAGGATCTACACTATTGATGGACCAATGATTTCGTGAGTTCCACGGCCTTGTCCATGGTTACCTGGTTCATGTTGAGCACCATGGTGTAAAGCCGCGGGTCGTCGTGGTTCTGGTCCGGAGAGAGGCAGTCCAGAAAGCGCGCCCGAATCATGTCCGCATGTTTTATGGACTGATCCGCCTGGTTTTTCGTCATTCTGTACTTGCTCATGAGAAATCGACGGCGCTGATCATCGTCGGCCACCAGCAGGATGTGGATGGCGCCAAGATATCCCTGAAGGGTGTAGTTCCCGCCTCGCCCTATTATGATGCAGTCGCCCTCTTCATAGAGTTTCATGATGACGGCCTTGACTTCATCCACGTACACCTTTGCATGGACATAACCGTACTTGTCGGAATGGCGCTCGAGAAAGCTCGGGCTGACGATGAAATTGAGCATTTTTTCAAGCTTGTTAATACCCCGGTTTTCAAAGCACTCCACCTGCTCGAGGGAGACCCCCGCGTTTCTGGCGACTTCCTTGATCAACTGATCGTTGACAAAGCGGTATCCGAGTTCGTTTGCCAGACGCTCGCCCAGCGTGATTCCGCCGGCCCCGAAATACCTGGAGATGGTAATCACCGCCATGTGCCAAACCCCCTTTCAAAAAAGCAGAACCAGAATGAAGACTCGATATCCGCGTTACGTCCCGGGAGAATGAAAGTTGATGGCGTCGCAAAAAGCCCGGAAACGACCTGCTTGGTCACCCCGTTTGAAAACGGGGTCCAGTTGGATCAGTCACTTCTGGATTCCGGCCTTCGCCGGAATGAGTGCGAATGACTGGATTCCAGCCTTCGCCGGAATTACGCCCGAGGGACTTTTTGTGAATCCATCAAAGTAGAAACAAGAGTCGCAACGGCATGAATTACAGGCAATTATGAGCAAGACCGCCCGTCACTTCGATCAAATGGGTGCTTCTGATCTCCTCTTGTTACATTATAGGTGGAGGCCGGTATTGTGTCAATCGGATGCTAGAAAAATCGGATGCTAGAAAAATCTGTTTCGCTTGAACCATACGACCATTCCGCCTGCAAGAACCCCCATCAAGCCCAGTGCGGCAGGGTAGGCCCAGGCCCATGAAAGTTCAGGCATGTGTTCGAAGTTCATGCCGTAGACCCCGGCGATGAAGGTAAGGGGAATGAATATTGTTGCCACGACCGTGAGCACCTTCATGACCTCATTCATGCGGTTGTTAACCGCCGACATGTGATAGTCCATCAGACCCGAGGCCATATCATTGAAGGCTTCCACTGTCTCAATCACCTGAATGGTATGTTCGTAAGCATCCCGCAGGAACAGGCCCGTGTGCTCGGTCATCAATGACGACTCCTCTCTCTGCAGGTTGCTCAGTGCCTCCCTCATAGGCCAGACGGACCGCCGAATCAGGATTAACTCCCGCTTGAGAACGTGGGTCTTGTCCAGAATATCCGGTCGCGGATCTCCCATGATTTCTTCTTCCAGGTCTTCCAGGCTGGTACCTATTTTATCAAGGAGAACAAAGTAATTGTCTATTACAGCATCAAGAAGAGCGTATAAAAGGTAATCCTCGCCCATTTTCCTGATGCGGCCGCGGCCCTTTCGAATCCGGTCCCTCACCGGTTCGAACACGTCCCCTTCCTTTTCCTGAAATGTGATTACAAAGGAAGGGGCGAGAATGATGCTCACCTGTTCGATACCGACCTCTCCCGATTCCTGTTCGTAGGAGAGCATTTTGCAGATGACGAGCAGATATCCTTCGAACTCTTCGGTCTTGGGCCGTTGACCCGTGTTCAAGATGTCTTCGAGAACAAGCGGGTGAAGGCCGAAGCGCTCTCCGAAATCCTGGATTATTTCAACTTTGTGAAGGCCCTTGACATCGATCCAGGTGATGGATTGCGATGTCTTGTATTCTTCGCAATCGGACGGACTTTCCACCTCCCTCTCCTCCACGCGGTCCTTGTCGTAGTCCATTATGTGGATGCGGACTCGATCAACCTTTATCTCTCCCACGTGGACAAGGGAACCGGGCGACAGGCCGGCTTTTCCGGATAAGAGTCTCTTGAAAGTAGGCATGGGTTTGACCTCGTCGGGTATCCCGGGGCCGATCAGACGCCTATTCCCAGCGCCAGACCTGCCTGGTAGACGATAAAGGTGACTACATAGGCGATGATCAAATTGAACCCTAAGGAAAAGCCGGCCCATTTCCATGAGCTCTCACGTATGATGCATATTACGGTAACGAAACATGGCACATAAAGCATGGTGAACAGGACCAGTGCAAACGCTCGAAGCGGGTTCCAGTCAGGGTCGTTCCGCAGTCGTCTGGAGAGTGAGCCCGTCTCGGACGCCTGGTCATCCGTCAGGGAGTATGCCGTACCCAGGGTGGATACGATCACTTCCTTGGCAGCAAATCCGCCGACCAGCGCGATGTTCACCTTGTAATCAAAACCCAGCGGCGCTGTGAGGGGTTCTATTGCACGGCCGAGGGAACCTCCGACCGTGGACATGAATCTCTCATGGTTTCGGGCCCGTTCCAGCGCTCGCATCTTGTCAAGGTATCCGTTGTATGCAATGCGGATCGGGTCCTGCCCTGTTTTGGCAGGCTGTAATGGGGGCGGGGCCATCCTGCGAACGGTTTCGGCAAGTTCCCTGTCGTCGAGTCCCGACAGGACCCGTTCCCTTTCCTCGGTTTCCAGACTTGCAAGGCGTGCTGAGATTCGGTCGATCTCTTCGAGCCTCTCGGCGTCCGGAACCAGGCTGTGTACACCGGGGTGTGACAGGAACTCGGTTTTGATTCGGTCTTCCTGGGCCTTGAAGTGCAGCAGGCGCTCGTCTGAAAGGCCTGGGTAGGTCATCATGGCCCATATGAGTATGGAGATTCCGAGAATCACGGTCCCGGCCTTCTTGACGTATTCCCACGCCCGCTCCCATGTGTGGATCAGGAGCCCTTTCAAGGTGGGCGCCCTGTAGGGCGGTAGCTCCATGACAAAAGGGGTCTTTGGACCGCGGAGAACGGTGGCGCGGAGAAACTTGGCTGCAAAAAGCGCGAAGAACCAGGAAATCAGGGTGAACAGGAACAGCATCCGGGCTTCCCCCCGCTCAAAAAAGGCAGCAATCAATAGTCCGAACAAGGGAAGCTTGGCACCGCAGTTCATGAATGGAAGCACCAGAAGCGTAGCGATCCGTTCCCTGGGATCTTTGAGCGTCCGGGTTGATAGGACCCCGGGCACGGCGCAACCACCTGAGATTCCTCCGCTTACCAGAAGGGCGATCACGGAGTTTCCATGCAGTCCGAACCAGCGGAGCACCCGGTCCAGCATGTATGCAACACGCGCAAGATACCCTGAGTCTTCCATGATGGAGATGGCGAAAAAAAGAAACAGTATCAGCGGAACGAATCCGAGCACACCGCCCACACCGTCGATGACGCCGGAGACAATAAGGGAATGGAGTGGCCCTTCCGGCAGGACCGTGGAAACTCCGTCCTTGAGCCAATCGAAAAAGGCCTCCAGCCATCCCACAGGGGCCTCGCTCCCCCAGAATGTGAACTCGTAAATGGCGTAAAGGATCCCGATCATGGCCATGGGGCCGATGAGTCGGTTTGTCAGGACCCGGTCTATTCTGTCCGACATATTCAGCCGTGACTCGATCCGGCGCTTGAGTACTTTTCGAGTAATTCCGGCAATGTGACCGTAGCGATGGTCCGAGATGATGCCCTCGGGCTCTTCCTCGAGGGTGTCCAGGGTGTGTTTGGCGACGCGATCGCAGATGGAGTTGACTTCCGCGCTCAAGGCCTCGTCCTTGCCTATGAGTCTTATGATCTGATTATCACCCTCGAGACACTTGAGGGCCAGCCAGCGGGGAGGGTAAGTGTCCAGATGGATACCTTCGCGGCGAATTACTTCTTCGAGTTCATCCAGGCTCCGGTCGATGTCGTTGCCGTAAGAGATCAGAAGGGGTTCCCAGCCCCGGGGGTTTTCGGCGAGTTCCACTACCTCGTCCAGAAGGGCGTCGATACCTTTTTTTGAACGGGCAACGGTGGGGACCACCGGGACCTGGAAGAGGTCGGACAGGGTAGCGACATCAATGGAGATACCGCGGGCCTCGGCAACGTCGACCATGTTGAGCGCTATGATGAGCGGGACCCCCAACTCACGGAACTGGAGGGCCAGGTAAAGGTTTCGATCCAGGTTGGATGCATCCACGATGTCAACAACCACGTCCGGTTTTTCGTTGACCAGGTAGTCGCGTGCAACTATCTCTTCCAGGGAATAGGCGGTGAGCGAATACGTGCCGGGCAGATCCACGACCTCGATCTCGCGGCCGCGGTGGCGGACGTGCCCCAACTTCTTCTCCACCGTTACGCCGGGGTAGTTGGCAATGTGCTGTCGCGCGCCTGTGATGGCGTTGAATGCGGTTGTCTTTCCCGCGTTGGGGTTTCCTGAGAGTGCGATCTTGATCTTTTTTTCAGTCATCTTTAATGAGTCATGCCTGCAAGGAGGGCGTTTCTTGTTTTGGAACTTTTGGTGCCGTCTAGCCTTCCGGTATGTCCACTTCCACCAACACGTGGTCGGCCTCGTTGTTTCGAAGCGTGAGTGTGCTGTCCATAAGCTTGACGGCCACCGGATCCCTGAGCGGGGCCCGGCCCTGAATGCGGATGGGCATTCCGGGGACCAGGCCCATATCCCGGATCCGCCGGCCCATCTCACCCGAGGCCCCGACCTTTCGAATGATACCGGCCTGGTCGTCGGCCATCTCCCTCATCTTTATGGTTTTTTTCACTGTATTCTCAAAACCTCCGTGGCATACTCTTATAACCTTTGTCCCTTCATCTTCAACCGGTTGGCAGCAATTCCTGAGGTTCGCCCAGGATAAACCCGCCTTTTTCGATCGAGGCCTTAAGCGCCTTTGCGATCTCCAGCCCCCTTGTACGCGAGGAAAGAGGAACCGCGGCCACATCCTGACCGTTGAATCTGAAGGATCCGCTCATGAGTTCGGCGTAGCTTACCTGCCCCAGACTTGCAGCTTCCCCTTTGGGATAATCACTCCCGTAGTCGATAATCTGGGTGAACAACTCGTCGTCTCCCACACCCGTAAACCCCGCCATCTCTTCATCCAGTACCGGAATTGGAATGCCGAGCCCAAGGGCAAGGGAGCAACCGTATCCCACCATGCCTACTCCCACCACCCAGCGGGGGTCCATTTTTTTCAGGTCTCCTGTGACCATCAGTGTCCCTGCGGGGCTGAGGGGAACGCCGTTTTTTCCTCTCGGAGCCGAAGGCCTGTGCTGGGATCCAGGGCCTATCACATACCCCTGGGCTCCGCCCAGAAATATCCGGGTCCCGATACCGATGGTGCGGTACAAGGGATCGTTGAAAAGCGGGCTCAGGCAGCCGGATGTGGAGTAGTTCGCATTGGCCGCCCTGGGCTTCAGCACTCCCATGTATGTGTAGATCGTTTTTTTGGAAAGGTTTACGGCGCAGTTGTAGTTCTGGTAACCGTTGCGCGGGTTGACCATGACGGCGTACGGCAGGTCTTCAAGCGCGAACCGTTTCTCGAACTCCCGGTTGGGATAACAGTCCGTGCCGTAAGCGGTGGCCTGGAGTTTCACCTTGCGCCCCGCCACCAGGTCTTCGATGACGTGACCGCCCCCGTACTTGAATTGGCCCGGATGGATGCGGTTTAAAGGGTCGTCCTCGGCGGGCTCAGTGGCCCCGATATAGAGGTCGACCGCCGCAAGCCCCGCATAGGCGGGCACACCGTTCAACAGGACCCGCGAGGCCTTGATGGCGGGTTTTACAGGCCCGAAGTTGAGGAAGACTCCGGAAGAGCACATGGGTGCAAAGGTCCCGGTGGTGACTACGTCCACTTCGCGGGCCGCCTTTTGCGCCCCTTTGCTTCGGACGATGTCCACCATTTCTTCCGCAGTTACGACCACTACATCCCCTTTACGGATCCTCGAGTTTATTTCCTGGATTGTCTTGGTTTTTTTCCCGGGCATACGAGCATCCTCCAGAAATTATGATGGAAAGACATGTTAGAGACGATCCTCCGGCAACACAAGAAAAAAGGGGGTTGACGGAAAGACCGCCTTGCTGTGTGACGGTATCGGTGAAAACAGGGGAACATGTGATTCGTGGAAAGGGCCGTGTCCGTGGCTCGTGATTCGTGTGAAAGGACCGTTTCCTTCTGTTTCGGGCTTTTTCCCTTAACACCTTATCACCTCAACACATTATCACCTTATCACTCCATCCCGCAGGTCCCGCCGGCCCAAGAGCCTGATAACGAAGGCCTGATTTCCCCCTGGATTCCCCTTGAGAGTCCTTGACTTTGAAAGGGCCTTCGCATAACCATACCCAGGACTTCGGGTCTTGATAGGGAGTGTCCGGGGGAGGGATATGGAACGTCATACTGTACGCATCGGCGATCTGGGCCTCGGTGGTGAAAACGCCCCGTTTTTCGTTATTGCGGGGCCGTGTGTAATCGAGAGCGAGGAGACCACATTTCGCGTGGCGGATTATATGCGCGAGACGTCGGACCTTATGGATATCCCATTGGTCTTCAAGGCCTCTTATGACAAGGCAAACCGGACCTCACTGGATTCCTACCGCGGCCCCGGACTTGATGCGGGACTGGACATTCTTCACAAGGTGCGTGAGAGGACCGGATTGCGCCTGCTCTCGGATGTCCACTCCGTCCATGAGGTGGAAAAGGCGGCAAAGGTCCTGGACGTGCTTCAGGTCCCGGCCTTTCTGTGCCGGCAGACGGATCTGCTTGTCGCAGCCTCCAGGAGCGGCCTGCCGGTGAATTTGAAAAAAGGCCAGTTTATGGCCCCCTGGGACATGGAACAGGCCGTTTTGAAGGTCCGGTCCGTTGGAAGCAGGAATATCCTGATAACGGAAAGGGGAGTTTCCTTCGGATACAACAACCTGGTGGTGGACATACGGGCCATTCCAGTGTTGCAGGCCTTAGGGTATCCGGTGGTTTTCGACGCCACCCACAGCGTACAGCTTCCCGGTGCGGCCGGAGGGAGTTCAGGCGGGCAGAGAGAGTATGCCGAGGTCCTGGCCCGTGCGGCCGTCGCCGCCGGTGCGGACGGGGTGTTCATGGAGGTTCATCCTTGCCCCGAAGAGGCCTTGTGCGACGGCCCCAATGCGGTGCCGATGGGACAGTTCCGATCACTGCTGGCCATCCTAAGGGAGATTCACGCCCTCGTCAAAACCCGGAAATGATTCAAGGGGAAGGAGGGCCGGGGTCGAAGCCGCGGCTTTTCCAAAGCAGACCGGCCTGCGCGGGCCTGAAAGCGTTCAGCCCGGGTTGCGGAAGGGACTGTGCCACAGCCGGATATGAAAAATCCCGCGCACGCGGGATTTTGGGTTTAGCTTCACCAATTTGTTTTGGTTTGCGACCGGGTGACGATGGAGGATCTTGCAGTGGATATAAGACTGCTAGTCCTGGATGTGGACGGGGTGATGACCGACGGTCGAATCTACCTGGATGGCCGTGGCGAGGAAATCAAGGTATTTGATGTGAAAGACGGATACGGCCTGAGTCGCCTGATGCGGGCGGGCGTGGAAGTGGCCATCATCACGGGGAGATCATCCCCGGCCGTGGCGCGCCGGGCCGAAGAATTGGGCATTAACGAGGTGCACCAGGGGGTGGCGGACAAGGGGGCGCTTCTGGACGAAATCCTTCGGAAAAGGGGGCTCGATCAAGCGGAGGTCTGCTGTGTGGGGGACGATCTTCCGGACCTTCCCCTCCTGAATCGGGCCGGTCTGGCCGTGGCGGTTGCTGATGCCGCCGCAGAGGTGCGCGCGGCCGCGACCCTGATTACAAAGAGCAAAGGAGGGCGAGGAGCTGTCCGCGAGGTATGCGAATTGATCCTCAGCGCCGGAGGGCTGTGGCCGTAGCCGGAAAATCCCCTTTACACGGCCGCAAGTGCCCCGGTATACTTATTGCAATAATTTTATGAAAAGATTCCTTTACCGATACTGGCCCTTGTTGGGTATCGCTTGCCTGGCAGCGGTCCTGATCTTTTACCTCACGGAATCCGAGGTGGAGAGGGAACTCGTGCGCCGGCCGATCGTCACGGAAGCCGATCTCGAGGACGGAATCACACTGACCGACATCCATTACACCCAGGACGACCCCGAGCAGGGCATGCAGTGGGTCCTGGAGGCCAAGGAAGTAAGGTTCTCCCCGGACAGGACCTATTTTTCATTCCGGTCATTTCACCTGAAGCTGTTTCCGGAAGACCGCCCTGTTCTGGATCTCGAGGGGGAGCAGGGGGATTTCAACAGGTCCACGGGAGAAATCAATCTCAAGGGTGATCTCAAGGGTTATTCAGTCGACGGTTACAGAATCTTTACCGATCACTTGCTCTACAGCCACGAATTGGGCCTGCTGACGACTGATGAACCCGTGAGGATAACGGGACCGTTTTTCACTGTCACCGGAACAGGGCTGTACTTCAACCTCGAGGATGAGTACCTGAAAATCACCTCCGGGGTGACGACTTTCCTGGACCGAAAGATCCTGACTTGACATGCACGGATGTATTTTCCGCGTCCCCTGTCTCACCTAAGGGGTGGCCGGGGGGCTTTGATTCGAGTTTGAGAAAGGAACGGAATTAATGCGGATACTTGCTTCTATTTTGATTGGGGTCGTAGGGTTGTTTGCGGCCTCCATGTCCGCCGAGACCTACGCTTCAGATATCCTGAAGGGGGGCGACGAGCCCCTCGTGGTGCGATCGGAAACGCTCGAGATCGACAACAAGAACCAGCGGGTTATCTTCACGGGGAACGTGGACGCCAGAAGGAGTACCTTCACCATCCAGTGTCAAAAGATGCATCTTTACTACCTTGGAGATGCCTCCGGGAAGGCCGAAGGGCCGGAGGACATCCGCGTGGACCGTGTGGAGGCTAGGGGTAATGTGAAGATCACGCGTTTCGACGGGGGTGAGGCCATGGCCGATGAGGCCGTGTACTACCAGAAGGATGACAAGGTGATCCTCACGGGGAACCCGGTTGTAAAGCAGGGAGAAGATTTCGTTGAGGGCTCCCGGATCACCTTCTATATAGGGGAGAAGAGAAGCATCGTAGAGAGCTTGGGCGATGAACGGGTTAGGGCGGTGATTTTCCCGGGCGGCAGGAAAAGGTAGAGGCTCCTTGGCTGAAGGTAGAAAAGAAATCCTGGAGGCAAAGGGCCTTGTCAAGCTCTACGGCCGGAAACGGGCGGTGGACGGCATTGACCTGACGCTACACCGCAATGAAATCGTGGGGCTGTTGGGGCCGAACGGCGCCGGAAAGACCACAGCCTTTTACATGATGATCGGGCTTGCCCGGCCGGACGCCGGAAGGGTGTTCCTGGACGGTAAGGACATTACCGGGGAGCCAATGTACATAAGGGCCCGAAAGGGGATCAACTACCTGGCCCAAGAGCCTTCGGTCTTTCAGAAACTCACGGTCCGCGATAATATCCTGGCCATAATGGAGGGGCTCAAGTTCCCCCGCCGGGAGATTCGCGCTCGGGCCGAGCGGCTGCTCGGGGAACTGGGCATCCGCCACCTGGCTGACCAGAAGGCCGCCGATCTGTCGGGAGGAGAACGCAGAAGGCTGGAGATCACGCGTGCCCTGATTACCGACCCCAGGTTCATGCTCCTGGATGAGCCTTTCGCAGGCATAGATCCCCTGGCGCTCAACGACATCAACATGATCATCCGGCAGCTGAAGGCCCGGGGTATAGGTATAATCATCTCGGATCACAACGTCAGAGAGACCCTCAAGGTCTGCGACGTCGCATACATCATTAACGAGGGAAAGATCATAGAGTTCGGCCCCCCGGAGAGCATCGTCACGAGCGAGATCGCCAGGAGCGTCTATCTGGGGCAGGATTTCAGTCTTTAAACTTGATAAGCGGATGGGGCGGTATTACACGACATGGCACTGCAGCTGAAGCAATCCCTAAATCTGAGCCAGCAACTGATCATGACGCCGCAGCTTCAGCAGGCGATAAAGCTGTTGCAGCTCTCACGCCTCGAACTCCTCGACACCATCACCCAGGAGATGGAGACCAATCCGGTGCTGGAGGAGCAAGCTATTGAGGATCCGGAGGACGGCGGCTCTCCCGAGGAATCGGACGACCTGGTCTCTCCCGAGGATTTGTCAGAAACTGAAGCCTTGCCCGAGGTGAGCGTCGAGGAAGACGTCAGGCGTGATGATGTTGATTGGGAGACATACCTGGGAGAGTACAACACCGGATGGGCCGAGACACCTTACGACGGCAGGGAATTCCCTTCCTTCGAGAACTTCACGGCGCAACGCCCCAACCTGACATCTCATCTGGAATGGCAACTTCAGATGTGCGATCTCACCGACGAAGAGCGTGAGATCGCCGAGTACATCATAGGAAACCTTAACGGGGACGGATATCTGAAGGTCACCGACCAGGAGATTTCAGAGTCAACGGGCAGAAGCCTGGAAGATGTTGAAGGCGTCGTAGACGTCATCCAGCGCCTCGATCCCGCGGGAGTGGCGGCCAGGGACATGCGGGAGTGCCTTCTGATCCAGATCAGGACGAATGGTTGGAGAAGGACCCTGGCCGAAGCGATTGTCCTGGATTTCATGGACAGGCTGGAGAGCAGGAATTTCGATCAGATTGCACGCGGTTTAGGCGTCACCCCGGACGAAGTGATCTCTGCGGTCTCCATGATAACCAGCCTGGACCCCAAGCCGGGGCGGCAGTTCACTGACGAGGAGACCATCTATATCAGCCCGGACATATACGTCTTCAAAGTGGGTGACGATTACGAGATCGTACTGAACGAGGACGGCCTGCCCAAGCTGCGCATCAACTCATTTTACAGGGAGGTGCTCTCCTCAAGAGGTGTGCACGCAGATTCCACCAGGGAGTATATTCAGGACAAACTCAAATCTGCGGCCTGGCTCATAAAGAGCATACACCAGCGGCAGCGGACAATCTACCGGGTGACGCAGAGTATCGTGCGCTTTCAGCGGGATTTTCTGGAGAGTGGAATTGCGCATCTCAAACCGCTTGTGCTTCGCGACGTGGCCGAGGACATTCAAATGCACGAGTCCACAATCAGCCGGGTTACCACGAACAAGTATGTTCACACTCCTCAGGGAGTATTCGAGTTGAAGTACTTCTTCAACAGCGCCGTCAGCGGTCCGGGCGGGGAGTCGGTGGCCTCGGAAAGCGTTAAACAGCGCCTTCGGGACATAATCAAAGGCGAAGATATCAAACACCCATACAGCGATCAGGAAGTAGCTGAGGCACTGAAGTCAGAAGGTATTAATATTGCCAGAAGAACCGTTGCCAAATACCGGGAGGCCATGAACATTCTGCCCTCGAGAAGGCGGAAACGCCATTACTGACAAGGCCGGGCCGGGGCCGTGGATTTTTCAGGCTGACGGGGACCGGCATGCATCTTTGCGTTTGCATCTGTATATGTTTGACTTTTCGCCGGTTTTCTGTTAGGGACCCCTTTTTTTCAGGAGGGACAACGCATGGACATTACGGTGACATTCAGACGCATGGAGCCCATTGAGAGCCTCAGGGATTATGCGGAGGAAAAGGTCTCCAAGATAGACAAATATCTCGATACGGTCAGTGAAGCCCACATTGTTCTTACCGTTGAAAAGTTCCGGCACACCGCGGATGTAACACTCAGCATCGACGGCACGCGCATAAAAGGAGTGGAAGAGACCGAGGACATGTACTCGGCCATCGACCAGGTAATGGACAAGATTGAGAAACAGGTGAAAAAACATCTGTCCAAGATCAGAAAGAGGCGAAGCCCGGAGAGTATCAAGGCGAGTGGGGTCCTTGACGCTGCGGAGGGTGAGGCCGCGGATGAAGAAGATGAAGATATCATGAATCCCGAAGGAGGGCCTGTTATAGAGGTGGAGAGGATGGTGGCACTTCCCATGGATCCCGAGGAGGCTGCTATGCAGCTCTCCATGTCCAGAAGGGATTTTCTTGTGTTTCGCAACCCCCGGTCCAATGAGATCAGCGTCCTCTATAAGCGGACCGACGGTAATTTGGGGCTTATCGAGCCGTCCAATTGAGACTTAAAATGAAACTCTCAGAACTGCTCGATGAGGACAATATTATCACCGAACTGAGTGCGCGGGAAAAGAAAGGCGTACTGGAAGAACTGGCGTCGGCGGTTATCATACACGAGCCTTCCATAGACAAGGGCACCCTTGTCAAGGTGCTTCTGGAGAGGGAACGCCTGGGCAGTACAGGTATCGGGGACGGGGTGGCCATTCCTCATGGAAAGTATCACGGTATTTCAAGGCCGCTTATATCATTCGGCAGGAGCCGGGAGGGCCTGGATTTCGATTCCATGGACGATCAGCCCGTCCACCTGTTCTTTCTCTTGATAGCCCCCGAAGACTCAGCGAACATCCATCTCAAGGTTTTGGCTACGATCGCCAGGATACTAAAAAACAGCGCGTTTCGAAAAACCCTGATGGAGGCTTCGTCCAGGAAAGAGATCTACAGGAAGATCGTGCAGTATGACGAGAAACTCTAATCG
The DNA here is from genome assembly GCA_964450535.1 of uncultured Desulfobacterales bacterium. Lineage (GTDB taxonomy): Bacteria > Desulfobacterota > DSM-4660 > Desulfatiglandales > HGW-15 > JAIPEI01. The sequence continues at coordinate 19,779 of CAYVDE010000015.1, read as the reverse complement.
GCAAACGCTGATGGACCCCACCCCCAGGGCGACGCACACAGGCCTTTAGGGCGCGGGAGAAAGGCGCAGCAGGCCATGATCGGCATACTCGTGGTAACGCATATCGACCTCGGCCGTGAGTTTCTGAGGGCGGCCGAGTTTATCGTGGGCCGTATCGAGGCGGCCGGGACCGTATCCATCGTGGATACCTCCAACAGCGACGAGACGCGCAGGGCTATCGAACAGAAGATCTCTGAGCTCGATGCAGGTGACGGCGTCCTCATACTGACCGACATGTTCGGCGGCACACCGTCCAACCTGAGCCTCTCATTCCTGGCAAAGGACCGGGTGGAGGTATTAAGCGGCGTGAACCTTCCCATGGTTATCTTCATCCACCAGAACCGTTCGGGGATGAGCCTGCCTGAGCTGGCGGAAAAGGCCCAGGAAGCGGGGAAAGCCGGTATTTCTCTCGCCGGCAAGCTGCTCGAGGTGGGTTGATGCACGGGCTTTTCAGAATAACTCCGGCGAACGCAGTGGATCATCTGAGCCGAATTCTCGAGATAGAGACACTTTCGTTCCCCACGCCCTGGAGCCTGCTGGCTTTTTGTGATGAATTGCGTAACCCTGCAGCCGGCGTCTGGGGATATGCCGATGAAGGGCGTCTCTGGGGCTACATCTGCTGCAGGTTCGCCGGAAAGGACCTGCGGGTCCAGAACATCGCAGTTCACCCCCGGCGCAGAAACCGTGGCCTGGGGATGCTCCTTCTCGATAGAGCTCTGCAGGTGGCTTGGGCGGGAGGGCTGGAGGGTGTCCGGCTGGAGGTCAGGACGTCCAATCTTCCGGCACAACACCTGTACAGGAAACGAGGTTTCAGGGAAGCGGGTCGAAGGCACAAATACTACCGGGACACCGGAGAAGACGCGATTGTGATGCACTTGGCGATCCAGGACAGAAGAAGAAGATTTAAAGAAGGTTCTCATCAGCCGCAGGCCAAATACGTTTCTATTTCAACACACAGTTTGCTGGAGGTTTGACCATGTCCATAAAAGTTGCCATCAACGGGTTTGGACGAATCGGGCGTATGGTTTTCAGGGCGGGGTTCGCACAGGACGGCATAGAATTCGTGGCCGTAAATGACCTCACGGATGCGGCGACCCTTGCGCATCTGCTCAAGTATGATTCGGTCCAGGGTCCACTGGATGCGGAAGTATCCAGCGGCGAAAACTCCGTCATTGTGAACGGAAAGGAGATCAGGCTTTTTGTGGAACGGAACCCGGCCGCGATCCCCTGGCGCGAGGTGGGTGCCGACATCGTTTTGGAGTGTACCGGCCTTTTCCGAAACAGGGAAAAGGCGGCCGCACACCTCGAGGGTGGTGCAAGGAAGGTTATCATTTCCGCGCCGTCTCCCGACCCGGACGTTACCCTTGTCATGGGCGTGAACGAGAATGACTACATTCCGGAAAAACATCATGTAATTTCAAATGCGTCCTGCACCACCAACTGCCTCGCCCCGGCCTGCAAGGTCCTTCTCGACCGTTTCGGCATTGAAACGGGCCTGATGACCACGACGCATTCATACACGGGGGATCAGAGGCTCCTGGATTTTCCGCACAAGGACCTTCGCCGTGCAAGGGCTGCCGCCCTTTCAATGATTCCCACAACAACCGGGGCGGCGAAGGCCGTGGCCCTGGTTCTTCCGCAGCTCAAGGGAAAGCTGAACGGAATGGCGATTCGAGTGCCTACCCCCAACGTATCGGTCGTGGATTTCGTGGCCCGGCTCAGCAGGCCCGCTACGGTGGAGGAAGTGAATGCGGCTTTCAAGGAGGCCGCGGAGGGACCCATGAAGGGTATCCTGGCCTATTCCGATGAGCCTCTCGTATCCGTTGATTTCAACGGGACAACCGTGTCCTCAACCGTAGATGCCTTGACCACGATGGTCGTCGACGACATGGTCAAGGTTATTCTCTGGTATGACAACGAATTTGGATACTCCAGCCGTATGGTGGACCTGGCCCGCTATGTGGGGGCGAGATGATCCTGGGAGCGGTCTGAGACCTTACAAGCCACAAAGAGAGTTTGACATGAGTGAACGTACGCCCCTGATGGCGGGAAACTGGAAGATGAACCTCACCCTCGACGAGGCCGCAGTACTTGTAAAGGCCCTGGGAGAGCAGGCAGCGGGCCTTGATGATGTTGAGGTGATGGTGGCCCCGCCTTTCACGAGCCTTCATGCCGTGCGGCCGGCCGCAGGGGAGTCTGGAATTCTTCTGGCCGGTCAAAACATGCACTGGGAGCCCGAGGGGGCTTTCACCGGAGAGATCTCGGGGAACATGCTCCTGGAAGCCGGATGCACCCACGTTATACTGGGACATTCGGAACGGCGGACCCTGTTTGGAGAGGACGATGAAGCTGTCAACCGTAAGGTCCTGGCCGCAGATGTCGTGGGCCTGGTCCCCATACTGTGTATAGGCGAGACCCTTGATGAAAGGGATTCGGAGCGGACCTTCGATGTGGTGGGGACCCAGCTTAAAGGGTCCCTGGCCGGTTTTCTGTCAAAGGGACGGCTCCCGGAAGGAATCGTCATCGCCTATGAACCGGTATGGGCCATCGGGACCGGCCGTACCGCCACACCCGGCCAGGCCCAGGAAGTGCACAGGTTCATAAGGGAGTGGATCGCGCGGAATTTCGATGCCGATGCGGCCGGGAGGATCAGAGTCCTTTATGGCGGAAGCGTAAAACCGGGCAATGTGCGTGAACTGATGGCCCAGGCCGACATAGACGGGGCCCTTGTCGGCGGAGCCAGCCTGACGGCCGAGCAGTTCGTCCCCATTGTCCGTTTCAGGGACCCGGCCTAGAAAAAGCGGTTGCAAATCCGCTTTGACGTGCTATATTAACTAATTCGAAACACAAATGTGATCAAGAATAAGCAGGAATCCCATGAGACTCATATTGACCATAATCCACGTGGCTGTCTGCCTCTCCCTGATCCTCATCGTTCTTCTTCAGAGGGGGAAGGGGGCCAGCATGGGCGCCGCCTTCGGCGGTTCCAGCCAGACCATGTTCGGAAGTGCGGGGGCCACGTCGTTTCTCTCCAAGGTCACGGCGGCGGCAGCCATCGTGTTCATGTTGACTTCTCTGGGCCTCGCCTTTCTTTTCGGGCAGGGCACCCCTTCGTCCCTTATGGACGGCATGGCCCCGGCCCAGGCCCCCGTCAGCCAGACCCAGCCCGCGGGGCAGCCTTCACAGGCGCCTCCGGACAGCGGGGACTAGGGGGCTGCATCGTGCCGAAGTGGTGGAACCTGGTAGACACGCTATCTTGAGGGGGTAGTGGGCGAAAGCCCGTGGGGGTTCAAGTCCCCCCTTCGGCACCATAAAGCTAATAAAGCCGTAATCTCAAGGGATTACGGTTTTTGTCTTTGTGTTTCCTCCGGTGGTTGACAAACAGCCGCTATGCGCCTGTCCCCGGATGTTTTACTCGTGCCAGGAAGCCCATGTGCCCACCCTATGCTCTCACGTGTGCCTTCATCCTCATTAGTTTCGCTAAAGAGAGTGTGGTACGAGGGGGCCATGGACAAGATCAGCCTCGGCTCTGACCACCGACGATTTTTTCGGCTTCCTTACCCAGCAGACCGACGCAACAAGCCAGAGAACCAATCGGGAAGAACATCCTCGATCCAGACTTGCCCAATCCCTGCGACATGCACGTCTTCAGGAGCATATTAAGTCATCCAGAACCAAGGCAATGGGTGATCCCCGACAAGCATGTTGTCGATGAGATGATTTTCCTAACCGGGAACCCCAGAAAGCGTTTGATCCTGGAACACGTGACCCGAAGAGGAATTGGTGTCGGTGAAGTCCTGAAAACTTGACTTACCGCAATTAGCGTCTTGTCAAGTTGGGGCTTCGGCGCTATTATTCGCCTTGACAGACTAAGAGCAGACAAAGACGAGGAAGGAAATACACTATGGTAGGCCCGGCACGCTTAATTCGTCGTATCCAACACAATCATGCCATGGGTTACTTCAAAACCCACGGGCTGGATACCTTTGTTGACCTTACAAACCCTCCCACACAAGACGGCCTCGTTCCGCATCCACCTCATGTGCCGGATTTGGTCTATCTGCACAGAATCATCTGTAAATATAGGTGCGCCAAGGTGTTGGAATTCGGCGTAGGCTACTCGACCCTCATCATGAGCGCGGCGCTTTATGAAACCAATCTTCCTTCTGCAGCTTTACACACTGTCGATACCTCCCAAAATTGGATTGAACATGCGAAGTCACAACTACCAGAAAAACTCGAACCGTTTGTACACTTTCACCATACCAATGCGCAGGCTGAATTAATGGACGGGCAGCTTTGTCATCTGTACACATCCCTTCCAGACATTGTGCCGGACCTCATCTATCTCGACGGTCCCGCACCTAGTGAAGTTATGGGAGAAATAAAAGGCCTGACATTCCCTACACGTAAACCCATTGCTGCTGATGTGTTGTTGTATGAATCAACTCTAAAGCCGGGAGCCAGGATTGTGGTTGATGGACGTTCCAACAACCTGGATTTCCTCCTAAAAAATTTAAAGCGCGACTACCATATAAGCTACAACCGGCTTGATTTTAGCACGACCTTTACCCTTCGGCAGTCACCTCTAAAGCGCAGTTGGAGAAGGTTTATTTAGATAGATCCTATTCAGCTGTGTCAGTCCAGTCCCCAAATTATGCACATTCAGCAGGGCCTGAATCTGCGCGTATTCCAGCTCAATCCTTGAGGTTTAAGGAATAGCAAATCACCCCGCCTCATGATGCTCCGGCGGTATTTCTGCGGGGCATGTCCTCCCTAGAACCTACGCATTACCGTTCCAGGGGACCGAAGGCAACAGCCATATATCAGTGCGTGGAAGATCATTTAGAGACCCTGGAACAGGCCTGCGATGACCGCTCTGACGTATAGGAAGTTGCTCTTCGAGTTGTGAGAGGATACACGGGCAGAGGGTTGTATCGATCACCAAAGGTTTCGAAGACAGTATCTCCAAAACCCTTTTTACTTGGTTCATGCCGGGGGATTTCCCTGCTCCAGTATTTCACGGAGGATGTTGGAGAGAGTGGGGATGTCGAACGGTTTCTGGATGAACCCACAGCATCCGCGGTCGATTATTTCCCTGGCCTTTCCTTCCGCGCTGTACCCGCTAGAAAGCAGGACCTGCACCTGGGGATCGATTTCCCTGAGGGCGTCGAACACGGCTTCCCCTCCCATGCCGGGCATGATCATATCCAGTATCACCAGGTCGATGGCCTTGCCCTGCTTCCGGTAGATCTCCACAGCATCCCGGCCGCTGCCGGCCACGAGAACCCGGTATCCCAAATGACCGAGGAGCTGCTGTCCCACCTCCAGGACCATCTCTTCGTCGTCCACCAGGAGAACAGTCTCATAGCCGCGGCGGACAGGAGAACTGTCCACAGTTGGATTGGCTTGTACCTTGGCATTTGATGCCGGCAGATAGAGAATAAACTCGGATCCCTCTCCTTTGCGGCTGATTACCTGGATAGCCCCCCTGTGATTGGACACGATTCCGTAAGTGGAAGGCAGCCCCAGTCCGGTGCCCAGCCCCTTTTTCTTGGTGGTAAAAAAGGGATCGAAAATGCGCTGCCTCAGAGCGTAGTCCATGCCTATGCCCGTGTCTTTCACGGAGATGAGTGCGTATCTGCCGGGAGTAATGGAAAGGGCTTTGGCCGTGCCCGCATCCAGGTCTGCGCAGCGGGTCTCGAGGTAGAGGTATCCCCCGTCGGGCATGGCCTGCCAGGCGTTCACATAAAGGTTCAGGAGAGCCTGCTCGATTTGACCGGGATCCGCCTCTACAAGGGGGAGGCCCTCCCCCAGCCGGGTCTCAACCCGGATCTCCTTGCGCGTGCGGCCGAACATGGCGGCGCTTTTTCGAACCACGTCGTTGAGATCCGTAGGCCTTGCCTCCACAGTGTTCGCACTGGCGAAACTCAGAATTTGTTTGGTAAGCCCCGTGGCGCTTCGGGTGTGTTCCTCGATATCCTTGAGATGCTTGTGGTGGGGATGGGACGGCGGCGTGTCCATGAGCATTATGGATACTCGTCCCTGAATTCCCATGAGGATGTTGTTGAAATCGTGGGCGATGCCTCCGGCGAGCGTACCCATGGCCTCGAACTTCTGGACTTGCCGGAGCTGGAACTCGAGACGCCTGGCCTCTGAAATGTCCTCCACAAGGGCCTGGGCTCCGATCACGGCACCCCCGGTATCGCAGACCGGCGTGATTAGGTACCGGATGTGTGCCATGGGATTTTCGCCCTGTTTGACCGCGGTTTCGAAAACGCCCCCGGTGCATTGCTCCATGGAGCTACGAAAGTTCTCGGCCACGTCCGGTTGATTGAAGGGTGCAAGGTCAAAAAGGTTTTTTCCGGTAAGGTCATTCTCAGCAACAGGCTTGAGCATGTGGAGGAGTGAGGGGTTCAGATTGTTGATGGCCCCGGTTCTGTCAATGGATACAATGCCGATCGGGGCGTTCTCCACTAGGGACCGGTACCGTTCCTCGCTCTGCCTCAAGGCGGTCTCTGCGGCCTTGCGATCGGAGACGTCGGTGTAGATGGCCACCACACCCTGGAGCCGCCCTCCCACCAGTATGGGAGAACCAGAGAGTATTACGGAAACGGGGGCCCCGTCTTTCCTGAAGCGTACGCTCTCTATGGGGGGGATCTTATGCCCTTCCAGGACGCGGCTGGTATTGGCCCGAGCCTCGGTATGGGCGCAGGAGGGTGCAACCAGATCGTCGAGATTCTTTCCAACGGCTTCTTCACGCTTGAATTTGAAGATTTCCTCTGCGGCCGGGTTCCATTCAAGGATTCGGTGGTCGGCGTCAAGGGTGATTATGGCATCCGGCGCATCGCGAAGGACCGCTTCCAGGTATTTCCGCCGCTTCTCGGTCTCCTCCTCGTTCTTTTTTCGAGCAGTGATGTCAAGGGCCGATACAATCAGTCCTCGTTCGGGCTTTTGAGGGTCAAGTGGCGTGGAGCCGAGGTGTATGTCGATGAAGCCGCCGCTGGAGTGACGCCAACGGGTATCTGTCTCTGTTGTGCCTCCCAGGCCGGCCCCTTTATTCATCAAAGAGCCCACTCGTTCGAATTCCTCATCGGTCTCGTAAAGGGACCGTTCTTTCAGGTCCACCAGGTCGCCCGGCATATACCCGATGATTCTTGCAAGGGACTCATTGGCCCATCTGAACATTCGGTCCTGAATAATTCCGATCCCTGAAGGCGCCTCCATCAGAATTCGTTCCAATGGGACCGGATCGGCTTCAGTGCCCCTAGGGCCGTTGACAGGCTTACTTTTCATATCGATTCGTGAGACTACTCTCCGGCCGGTAGGGTGGTGTAGGCCTTGCAACCACTTATGCGTCCGACTTCGCAGAAGACCACGGGCATGTCCCGTGGATGCATGCGCGGCCATTGTGCTACAGCGCGATCCGCCCCCAAAGAATGAGGGGTACAACCACGACGGCATAGCCGAGTGCGAAGGCGGGTATTATGGCGCCGCGAGTTTGCCCGCAGCCCCTTTCAGCGGGCAGGTTGGGGGTCCTTCCCGCGTATTGCCGAAAAACAGGTTGTTTTCAGGGTCACCGGAAACCTATATCAAATATTCGGTATCGTTCGGCCGGGCCTTTAATACTATTAATACAGGATTGAGGGAGGACCATGCAATGGGTTTCGTGCATTCAGATGGGGATGCCGTGTTTCTTCATTCTGCGGTAGAGGGTGTCCCTGGATATGCCCAGGATTCTGGCGGCCTCCCGTTTGTTCCCGCCGGTCTTGGTCAACGCATCCAGCATGTGCTGTTTTTCCACATCCATCATGGCGGGAAAAGGCTGGGAGGAAGAGGTTTGACCGGTCTTTGCGTCTCCTTTGATGGCGGTGAGTTGCGCGGGGCCCAGGGTCTTGCCTCTGGCCTGGATCGAGGCGTTTAATAGGACATTCATGAGCTCCCTGATATTCCCGGGCCAATGCCATTGCTCCAGCATATTCATGGCCTTATCCGAGACGGGAGGGGCGTCCCATTGGTGCTGCTCCGCAAACTTTTCCAGAAAAAACGCGGTCAGGGCCGGGATCTCCTCTTTTCGTTCTCTGAGTGGAGGGATTTCAAGCCTGATACATGCAAGCCTGTGATACAGGTCGTCTCTGAAGGCCCCAGCGAGTGTCATGGCTTCGAGGTCCTGGTTGCTGGCCGCCAACACCCTCACATCCACCTTTCTGGTACGGTTGTCCCCCAGGCGGGTCACCAGCTTGTCTTCCAGAAATCTCAGGAGTTTGGGTTGGATGGAGATGTTCATGTCGCCTATCTCGTCCAGAAGTACAGTTCCGTTGTTTGCAAGCTCCAGCTTGCCCGGCTTGTCATTCGCGTTGTGGAAGGCCCCTTTGACGGAACCGAAGAGTTCGCTCTCGAACAGGGGTTCCGGGATGGCGGAGCAGTTGAGCGGGACGAAGGCCCCGGATGCCTTGGAAAAGCGGTGAAGTGTGCGGGCCAATTTTTCTTTGCCTGTTCCCGGCTCTCCGCGAATTAGCACGGGCACGTTTATCCCGGATACCGCAAGGACATCCTGATAAAGCGCGAGCATCTTCCCGCTTTCCACGATGATGCCGTCCATATACAGGTGCGCCTTCAGTGCGGATATGTTGTCCAGTTCATCTCTTTCCACCACCAGGGTCTCGTCGTCATCGCGAAACGGTTCCCCGGATTCGCGTCCTCTCTCCCGCTTGCCTTCTTCAATGCGCTCCACGGCCCGGTTTTCAAGGAATGTGAATCGGTAATCGGCGATTTCAAAGGAGTCGCCGTGCCTGAGTTCAAACGGACTCTCCACACGCCGCTTGTTGATAAAGGTCCCGTTGGTGCTTTTATCCAAAAGGAAAAATACCCCGGCTCTCTCTTCAATAAGGGCGTGTCGCCTCGAGACCAGGCGGTCTTCCTGTTCGTTGAGGACGATGTCGTTATCCTCAGCCCGCCCGAGCCTTGCCGTTTTCTGGAACAGGAATACCCGGTAGCTTCTCGATTGCTTGGACTGGATGAGGTAGGGCATGTCTTACTTCATTTCCTCCCTGGTGCAAAGGAGCTTCCTGCGCGGTTCATCCCACGCTTAACGGCGTACATGTCTTACCATGAAAATACTCCAGCCGTAAGTCTTATGCAAGGGCTTGTGGCGGAGGGGGCCGATCTTTCTCTTCAAGAGCTTGCCTGTGAGGAAGAAATGTCTTGACGTTGGCTTCGAGATGGCGTAACTTATTTCACTTGAAATAATTACAGCAATAAATATCGCAGCCTGGTGCTTTTGTGGACTATGGAAACTGGCTGAAGGGCGGCCAAAAGCGTTTTCCACCAGTAGCGCCCTGAGGTTGACCTGAATCGTATAATCTAATTAATTAGTAATGATAAGGAGTTGTTGAAATGGCAAGTATCGCGGGAATTATTTCGCAACACGGACGCATGGAGGAAGACAGTACCAAACAACTAAGGAAGATGCTTAGGCTCATGCGCCACAGGGGACAGGACAACAGCATAATTCGAACCCTGTTCGACGACCGGGGCGCTGTAGGGGCCAATGAACTGAATGTCACACCCAGAAGGACCTATGGCACATCCCTGGAGGAAAGGCCCTATATCCTGTTTGATGGAGAGCTCTGCAATGAACGATCTGAAGGTCAGTTCGATATCGAGCTCTTTTCGGAGTTATATGAGAAATTCGAAATGGACGCCTTCTCGCGCATGGACGGGACCTTTTCATGCGCAATAGTTGAAAAGGATGAGGAAGTGATCCTGGCAAGGGACCATGTCGGGGCCAGGCCGCTGTTTTACGGCTGGAACAATCACACGTTTTACTTCAGCACGGAGATGAAGGGCCTGGCTGATCACGTCCAATTCCAGATCGAGGAGCTTCCGCCAGGGCATACATACAGCTCCAAGAAAGGGCTGAAACCCTTTGACGCCTTCAAACCCGATATCCCGGACATAGGCGACGATGTTCAGGAATGCGCAAAGACCCTGAGGGAGATCATGATAGACGCGGTCCGCAAGCGCATGGACGGCGTTGGGGCGGTCTCCTTGAGCGGTGGGCTGGACAGCTCCATAATCGCCGCAATTGCAAAGGAATTCAACCCCAATCTGGTCCTGTTCACGGGCACCCTCGAGAAAGCACCCGGGCCGGATCTTGAAAACGCCAAGGTGATGGCCGATTTCCTGGGGATGGAACATCATGTCTACAAGATTACGGAACAGGACATCAAAAACTTCCTCCCCGACGCTGTCTGGCACCTGGAGAGCTTTGACGAGGACTGCATAAACGGCGTTATTTCCAATTACTATGTGGCCAAGATGGTCAAGCAGCACACCAACAGCGTGATGGTGGGAGAGGGTGCAGACGAGCTCTTCGGGGGATATCGAATGGTCCTCAAGAACCCCAAGGTGAAGAGCGAGGAACAGAGAGAGAGGCTTGCGCGCAAGCTGGTGGAAATCGCCTATAACACCGCCCTGAGGCGGCTGGATCGTGCGTGGATGGCCAATGGCGTGGATTACCAGACCCCTTTTCTGGACACCAGGGTGGTTGCCTTCAGCAATCAGATCCCCATGAAGTGGAAGATCCACGGTGAGAAACAGGTCGAGAAATTTGTGCTCCGGGAGGCGTTCCGGGACATGCTGCCTGAACAGATCGCCAATCGTGAGAAGCTTCGCTTTTCCATGGGTGTGGGCATGGATGATGTAATGGATGAGATCGTATCGGGCATTATCGACTCGGAGGAAATTAAAAAACGGCCCAAAGCGGCCTATGGAATGCCCTTTGCGTCATTCAAGGAACTCTATTATTACGACCTGTTCCTGCAACAGTTCCCGCCGGCCTATGAGAAGCTAACGGTCAGGTGGGATCCTTTCAAGTAACACGGACCTGAATCGGCGGCCAGAAATGCTTTGCCGCCTGCGGGGGCACAAAGGGGCCGGGCCGCACCGGCGCGCGCCGGTGCGTGATCAGAGCCCGCCCTATGACGCGAAGTCTTTTCCGTGAGTTCTTTCCTGTTGACATACGGGCCTGTGTCAGGATAACATATTGAAGATATAGATAAACCTACTTAACGTCACGCCCGTCGCGCCGATGCCCTTTGCTGATACCTTTCTTGAGATAGCCGCCATACTGAGCCTGGCCACTGTTCTGGGCCTGCTGGGACAGAAGCTGCGCCAGCCATTGATTATCATGTTCCTCGCGGCCGGCATTCTTGCCGGCCCTTCAGTCTTCGGAATCATAAAGAGCTACGAACAGATCGAGCTGCTGGCACACATCGGCATCGCCCTGTTGCTTTTCATCGTGGGTCTAAAACTCGATTTGAATCTGATCCGGACCACAGGCCCTGTGGCCCTGGCCACAGGGCTGGGGCAGATCATATTCACGTCCGCTGTCGGGTTCGGAATCGCCATGGCCCTGGGAATGGAGCTTATCGGGGCGGCCTACACGGCGGTGGCGCTCACCTTCTCGAGCACTATTATCATCGTTAAGCTGCTGTCGGACAAAAAGGAGATCGACTCGCTGCATGGCCAGATAGCCGTGGGGTTTCTGATCGTCCAGGACATTGCCGCCATTCTGGCCCTGGTACTTCTGACCACCTTCGGCAGTCAGGTGACGGACGATGGGGCGGTACTCTGGTCTTCGCTTTTTATTGTCTTCAAGGGCCTGGGCCTGCTGGCTGCGGTGGCGCTGCTCATGAAATACGTGCTTCCAGGCCTGACCCGCCGCCTGGCTCACTCCCAGGAGCTTTTGACCCTGTTTGCCATCGCATGGGCCGTGTGCCTGGGCGCGGGGAGCGACCTGCTGGGGTTCAGTAAGGAGGTAGGCGCCTTTCTTGCGGGGATTTCGCTGGCATCCACCGGTTACCGGGACGCCATAGGTGCCCGCCTGACCTCGCTGCGTGATTTTCTGCTCCTCTTTTTCTTCATTGACCTTGGCGCGCGCCTGGATTGGTCCACCGTGGGCGCCCAGATAATGCCGTCCATTTGGCTCTCCCTTTTCGTGCTGATCGGCAACCCGCTCATTGTACTGATCATCATGGGGTTCATGGGGTATCGGCGGCGCACCGGTTTTCTGGCGGGTCTGACCGTGGCCCAGATCAGCGAGTTCTCGCTTATCGTAGCGGCACTGGGATTGAGTATCGGCCATATCTCGCCTGAGACCATGGGATTGATAACCCTGGTGGGCGTGGTGACCATTTTTGCCTCCACTTATATGATCCTCTATTCCAGCCGGCTCTACAGCATGGTGGCAGGTCCGTTGAAGCTGTTTGAAAGACGCAATCCCTATCGTGAAGCCGCCGTCGACTCCCTTCACGCCGTCCCGTCAGTGGATGTAATCCTGCTGGGCCTGGGCAACTACGGCAGCGGCCTGGCCGCCTATCTCCTGCGGCGCAACAAGACCATTATCGGCGTGGATTTTGATCCCAACGTCCTGGAGCGCTGGCGGGCCCGAGGCATTTCCGTACTGTACGGCGACATCGCCGACCCGGAAATCCATGAGCAGTTGCCCTTTGGGCGTTCACGATGGGTGGTGAGCACCATCCGGTCCCGGGAGTTGAATCTCGCCCTGATGCAGCGCTTAAAGGACATGGCTTATTCAGGGAAGGCGGCCCTGACCGCCGTAAGCGAGGAAGAAGCCGACTCTTTTATAAAGGCCGGCGCCCATGTCACCTTTCGCCCTTTTGCCGACGCAGCTGAGCAGGCTGCCGACGCCCTGACCCATGCCATGGATGTACTGCCTGAAAAGGTCGATTGGCCTATTGCATTCCGTGAGGTCCGTGTCCAGACAGGATCGGTTTTTGCGGGTAAGACGTTGCGCAACATACCTTTGCGCTCTGTGACCGGGGTATCCATCCTGGCAGTGAGCCGGGCAGGCCGTGTCAATTATGACCCGGTACCCGATTTTCAAATATATCCGGGCGACCGCCTGGTCATCATGGGCCCTGCAGAGGCCCTGCGGCGTGCGGAGAAGATCCTGAACCAGTTTCAGGAGCCTGAAGACCCCGAGAGCACCGGACGTTTTGTGGCCGGGGAGGTGCGGATCGGGGATAATTCCCCTCTGGTAGGCCAGACACTTGCCGAGGCCCGGTTCCGCCAGCAGCACGGGGTTACGGTTGTGGGAATCAGGCGCGGCGAGGAAAAAATCACCACCCCGGCTCCCAAGGAGCGCCTTTCAGCCGGGGATTGCCTGATCGTTATCGGCGACTCCGAGGCGGTGGGTTCCCTTAACCGGGCTTCGCCTCTCTGAATATTTTCAAAACCAACAAAAAACCTTTCTGCCGGGGATAAACTGCACCCCCGGCAGAAAGGTGAACAGGGGAAAGGAAAAGTAAAAACATCCCTAACATGAATCCGTTTCCAGATGGGCCTCGAACAGATTTTTGTTGATCAGTATGCTCCTCCTCCTGGAGCTCCTCCAGCTCCTCCAGCTCCTGCTCCGCCCATTCCACCTGCGGGTGCCTGGCCGGGAGGTGTTTCAGGCTCTTCCGGCTTCAGCGCCTCTTCGAGATCGGAAAGGCGGCTCAGCATCGATCCCAGTCTATCGCGCATATCCTCCACCTGCTGCTCCATGTCCCTGTCTTCAACTTCGTTTTGAACGGCCTTAAGCACGGTGGCCAAGTCGCCTCTGACCTGGTCCAACTGATCTGACATGTCCTTAATCTCGGATCGCAGTTCCTCCGCCTCTTCATTGGTGACCGGGCCTTGCGAGCAGCCTGCAACCAACGCCGCCAACCCGAACACCGCTACATACATGAGTATACGTTGGATTAATGTATAGTATTTCATAATTACCTCCTTATCTCAAGAAAACACTATATCAATTGAGTTCCTGTATTTTTGAGGTAAATTTTTCTGCCAGAGATTCATCTTTGCTGATTTCACCCATAATGTGATTATATGTTTCTACATCGAGATCTGCTTCTTCCACTGCAGTTATCATTTGGTCATTTGCTTCTTGTTGCATTTGCTGTCTTACCTCTGGCTCGGCGACTTGCTGCACTGATTCCTGAAATTCCTGGCTGATCATCGCGATTTCAACATAGGCCTTAGCCGCCTTATCCAATTCTGCTTCGCTGACCTCTTGGGCTATGCCGGGTACGGCCATTGAAAAGATAAAAAAGAGCGAAAGAATTGCCATAAAACTTAAATTTTTGAACATTTAAAGCCTCCTTTTTCCTTACCGGTTAGCGGGGTCCCGACAGTCACTGATCCTTTACCAGGTTCGGGGATTGCACTGTATAGGAGCATTTCCCGTACCAAAAATTTCCAGGATGATTTTGGAAATAAGGTTTTAGTGATATTTTAATAAGTTAAAGGGTAAAAAACTGGTTTGAGCCCCCTTACGGCAACGTATTCGGGGTTGTATAATTATGACACATGTGTTATTTGTGTGTGTCACTGGGAGGGTTCATGAAGTACTTCCGTCTGTTTCCATCGACCATCAGCTTTCGCGCGGCATTACTTATCTATGTGGTCGCACCCTTGATAGGTGCGCTGGGTCTTTTTGGTTATCTGGCGCTGAATAGCGTTGAAAAGCTGGTGGAGAGCCAGATGAAGAAGGACTTGGAACTCGTTGCAAGGGCGGTTCAACTACCTCTGAGCTATGCACTGGAAAAAGATCGAATGGGAAGCATAATGCAGGCCTTGGAATCCGTTTTTTCCATAGGCCGTGTTTACAGCGCCTATATTTACGATAAGGAAGGAAAAGAGATAGCAACGCTGGGCCTGGCCGATCCGGAGCCTGAGCCTGAAAGATTGACCGAGCTGGCGGCTGAGGGTGAAAGCCTGGGGGAGTACGGGTTGATAGCCGGGAGGCATGTGTACTCGTATTTCGTGCCGCTCACAGACACCGGGGGTCGAATCAACGGCCTGCTTCACCTGACAAGGAGGGCTAGAGAGTTCAGTGATGATATACGTTCAATCAGGATCAGGGCGGGAGTGAGCCTGGCGCTCCTTCTGGGGTTGCTTTCGGCCATGGTCCTTTATGGGCATCACCGTGCCATCGGTATGCATCTTGGAAGGTTGAACTCGAGCATGTCCAGGGTTGCGCGAGGGGAACGCGAACACCGGTTCAATCATCAAGGCCCCAAGGAGATCATCGAGCTGGGGGAGCGCTTCAACCACATGCTAAACAGTATTGAAAAGGCCGAGCGGGCCATTATGGAGCATCGGTTGAGCCAGGAGAGACTGGAAATGAAGCTTCGCCAGTCCGAAAAAATGGCCGCGCTCGGCAGGCTCGCCGCAGGAACTGCCCACGAACTGGGCACGCCCTTGAGTGTCGTAAGCGGCAAGGCCCAGCGTGCGCTTCGCCAGGAGGATATCTCGGAGGTTCAGAGGCGGACTCTGGTGGATATTCGAGAAGAAGTTATGCGAATGGAGTACATAATCAAGCAGTTGCTGGACTTCAGCCGCCGAGGCCCGTTTCGCTGTTCTCCGGCCGATCCGGCCTCCATAGCGGCTTCGGCCATTGCCGCGCTAAAGGAGGAGGCAGAGGCCTGCGGGGCGGTGATCAAGGCTGCAGGGGCCGGCGATTTCCCACCGCTGGTAATGGACGCCATGAGAATCCATCAGGCATTGACAAACCTCTTGCGTAATGCCGTCCAGAGCTCGGCCAACGGCGATATTCGGGTTTCCTGGGGCCCAAAAGATAATGGAGTCTGTTTCGTTGTCGAAGATGACGGCCCTGGTGTGCCTTCGGAAAACCGTTCCAGGATTTTCGAGCCGTTTTTCACCACCAGGCCTGTGGGCGAGGGTACAGGCCTGGGCCTGGCCGTTGTTCATTCTGTCGCAGAAGAGCATGGCGGATGGGTCGAGGTGAGCGATAGCAAAATGGGAGGAGCGCTTTTTCGGCTCGTTATTCCCGCACAGTCAAAAGGCAAATAGTCAAAGAAAGGGAATGCCATGAGCAGGGAAGCAGGTCTCGGTGGTTCGGTATTGATCGTTGAGGATGACAAGACACTGGGACCTTTGCTGGTTGAAGAAGTCCAGGACGCCGGTCTGGAGGCCGATTGGACCGCCACGGCCGAAGAAGCGGAAAAGGCCATTGAGAAAAAATGGCCCGACCTGGTTGTCTGTGATCTCAGGCTGCCGGGAACGGACGGCATGAGTTTTTTGAGAAAGGTCCATGAAAAGACTCCCGATTCAGCCCCCGGATTCCTCATGATCACGGCCTTTGGGAGCATCCCGGAGGCTGTCGACGCCCTGAAGGCGGGAGCGGAAGATTTTCTGACCAAGCCCCTGGACCTGGAGCATTTCATTTTGTGCGTGAAGCGCATCCTGGAGAGAAGGCGACTCAGACAAATGGTCAACCAGATGAGGGGACTTCTTTCATCGGAGACCTTTCACGGGATGCATGGACGAAGCATGCCCATGCGCCTCCTTTTTCAACAGATCGTGCAGGTGGCAAAGGCTCAAGGGCCGGTCCTGATCCTGGGTGAGAGCGGATCAGGAAAGGAGCTGGTGGCCAGGGCTGTCCACAAGGAGAGCTCCAGGGCGGGCGGTCCCTTTCTACCCGTTAATTGCGCGGGTATACCCGAGCACTTGCTGGAAAGCGAGTTTTTCGGCCACGCGGAAGGCTCATTCACCGGCGCTCGAAAAAGCCGCCACGGCCTCTTTGCAGAGGCGGAAGGCGGTTCATTGCTCCTGGACGAAATTTCAGAGATGCCCCTTTTTCTTCAGGCCAAGCTCCTTCGCATCCTTCAGGACGGAAAGGTCAGAAGAGTGGGGGAAAACCGCGAGTACCAGGTGGATGTACGCGTGCTCGCAGCTACTCACCGGGACATTGATGAGGAGGTCAGGCGGGGCGATTTCCGTGAAGACCTTTTTTTTCGCCTGGAGACCTTCACCCTCCGGGTTCCACCGCTGAGGGAACGCGGGGAGGATGTGGAACTGCTTGCGGCAAGATTCCTCCAACAGTTTTCTTTGGCGCTGGGCAAGAAAATCAACGACTTTTCTTCCCGGGCCATGGACTACATAACAAGTTATCCTTTTCCCGGGAACGTCCGTGAGCTTCGCAACGCTGTGGAAAGGGCCGTCACTTTTGCATCAGGAAACCGGATACGGCTGGAGAACCTGCCTGCCAGGATCCGGAATTACCAGCAGGGCGTGGTCGAACCCGAGGCCGGTATGTACGGGTTGGCAGGGGATAAAGAGAAGCTGCTGCCACTGGCTGAAGTGGAGCGGCGTTATATTCGACACGTGCTCAAGGAAGTAGGAGGAAACAAACGCCGCGCCTCCACCATTCTGGGCATCGGCCGCAGGACGCTCTACAGGAGGCTTGGAGAGGATACAGACAAGGCGGAATCATGACCTCCGCCAATGATCAAACAGCGGGTTTCCATGTGTGCCAAGGCCTCAATCCCGAGGCATTGGTCATTCAGCCCTTCAAGATCCTTTGCTTTCTTTAAAAAGAGTGTTTTCTAAGCTTTCGTCTCAGGATTTTCCCCTGCGGCGTCCTTGGAAAATCATCCACAAAATGGATCTTTTTAGGGGCCTTGTAGGACGCCATGTGTTTCTTGCAAAACTCTACCAGCTCCTTTTCTGTGATCTCGAGACCCTTCTTCAGCCGAATGAAGGCCGCCACCGCCTCACCGTATTCCTCATGCGGGAGTCCCACCACGGCACATTCCTCGACGAAATCGTGGCGATAAAGTACATCCTCCACCTCGTTCGGGTAGATATTAAGCCCGCCGCTGATGATCATATCCTTGATCCGGTCTACAATGTAGAGATAGCCTTCTTCGTCGATGCGGCCCACGTCGCCGGAGTGGAGCCAGCCGCCCAGCAGGGCCTTGCCTGTCTCCTCGGGACGGTTGTAATAGCCCTTCATCACATTGGGTCCACGAATAAGGATTTCACCTTCCTTGCCGTCTGGAACACTTCTGCCTTCCTGATCCGCGATCTTCACCTCCACTACACCCGCCGGTGTTCCCACGGATCCGACCTTGTGCCTGAACATATGGTTGAAAGTGACCAGTGAAGAACTTTCAGTCATGCCATAGGCTTCGTGGATATTGAGCCCGAAGGTCTCCTTCCACTGCCTGACGATTTCAGAGGGCATGCTGGTCGCCGCGGAGAACGAGTAGCCCACCGATCTAAGGCTTGAGTGGGTCTCTGGGGCGTTGAGGAACCGGATGTAAACGGTGGGTACGGCGTAGAGCCGAGTGACGTGGTTGGCCTCGATCGATGCGATGATCTCGTCCATATCAAACCCCCTGTGGAGGACCAGGGTCCCGCAGGCGAAAAACAGGGAGTTCATGATATGATTGCCAGCGAAGACGTGGTTCAGAGGAAGAAAGCAGAGCCCCCTGTCCCGGGCGAGCATACGTTCATGGAAGCAGACGTTTTGGGCCGTGTAGAGGAGGTTCTTGTGAGTCAACATGGCCCCCTTGGGAATCCCCGTGGTGCCTCCCGTGTAGAGGATTACACAGGGATCGTCGGCATCGCAGTCCAGACTTCGAAAGGGTTTCACCTCAACCGGCGTCTCTTTTCGGCCGAGGGCGGCGAGCAGCTCGTCCTTCTCGATGACCAGCATATCTCTATGCAGCAGCGCCTCTTTCGGGATATGCGCCACAAGACCCTCGGACGTGATCACGCAGGCCGGATCCGAGTCATTGAGCAGGTAGTTGAGCTCAGTGTCCCGGTAGGAAGGGCTCACACATACCACTGCAGCGCCTGTTCGAACGATGCCGTAATAGAGCATGATCCACTCGGGCCGGTTTTCGCAGTACAGGGCTACCCGGTCCTTTGGGCGTAGACCCAAGCCTTTCAGGTGGGCGGCCACGATATCCACCGCGGCGTTGAGTTCCCGGTAGGTAAAGCGGCTGTCTTCAAAGACAACGGCTTCATGGTCGGGGAAATGCAGGGCTCCTTGAAGAATGATATTGGACAGGTTCATAGTGGGTTACTCTTTGTGCAGAAGGCTGTGGAAGCGAGGTCCGCGTTATTCCTGCTTCCTGAAATAGATGGTGAGAAATTTTGCCGGTCCAGGAGCTGATACAGAGTGCTTGACGGAACCGTCAAAGTAGAGAAGGTCACCTTCGTTGATCTCACGCTCCTCCTTGCCGTATCGAAACAGGGTCTTTCCGCGGATCTGATAGGCCAGCTCAAAACCTGGATGGCTGTGCTCGGTTATGAACTCCCCTCCGGGAGTTTCCCCCATGCTGACGGAAATCCCGGGTGCGATAACCCCTTCAGGAATCATAAGGTCCAGCTTCAGCCTGTTGGACTCAATAGTGGGCGCCGTTCCCGCCCGCACGATGGTAAGCTTGGAGTCCTCATCGAAGAAATTGACTATGGGTTGCCGCAGGTGGTGGGCGATGTCCGATAGAAGAGCCACGGATGGACTTACCTTATCGGTCTCGACACGATGAAGGGTGATATAGCTGATTCCCACCCGCCGTGCGAATTCCTTCATGTTGAGGCCGAGCTGTTTTCTGGCCTCTCGGATACGGTTTCCGATATTCATAGGATTATTGATATCATTTGTGATAGCTTTGTCAATATAATTATTAGAAAAGATATTTTTGAAGGTGGTGCTGTGGTGCGGAAATCAATTTTCTGAGAGATTAATTCACGTTGTCGCCGGTCGCCCGTCTTCCGGCATCCCACCGTACTCAACCACATTGCTGCACTTTTATAGCCTTCAAATGACCTGCAGGCTGGTTGGATCATCCTGAAAAGCTTTTTTGTCCGGCCTTGGTCCAAAAGGGAAAATTATGTTGACTTCTGGAGAGAAAC
>CAYVDE010000014.1:0-47293 GCA_964450535.1 uncultured Desulfobacterales bacterium | reverse complement strand
GTTGGCCGTAGCCCCCGCCTCAAGGCCCTCAGAAGCTTGAGTGACGGGTGGAACGCGGAGGGATCCACCGGTCGTAACCGCCCAGCAACGACCAGGCCGGAAGCGGAGGGAGCGGAGGAAGTCCCCGGCCCCCTCCGCCCGACCGGATTTTCATGCGCGGGGGTGGCAACGGATTGCCATGTGCGTTTGGCTCGTGTCAGTAACCAAAGAGGTCTGACGGTTCATGAGGTTAAGAGGGAGGCCTTCATATGCCGGAGTTCGTTTATCAGGAGCCTTTTCCTCTGGGCGGGGATTCCACGGATTACAGGCTGTTGACCACGGATCATGTCTCTTCAGGGGTTTTTGAAGGCAACCTCATAACAAAGGTGGACCCGGCCGGGCTCACCCGGTTGGCCGAGGAAGCCTTTCGGGATGTTGCACACCTGTTGAGGACGTCCCACCTTACTCAACTGGCGGCCATTCTGGATGACCCGGAAGCATCGGACAACGACCGCTATGTCGCACTGGAGATGCTCAAGAACGCGGTAATCGCCGCCGACGGTGTCTTTCCAATGTGTCAGGACACGGGTACTGCTATCGTACTCGGGAAAAAGGGGCAGCAGGTCTGGACCCGCGGGTCGGATGAAGAAGCCCTGTCCCGGGGGGTGTTCAATGCATACACCCGAAACAATTTACGCTATTCCCAGAATGTCCCCTTGGGCCTCTATGAGGAGAAAAATTCAGGCACCAACCTTCCGGCGCAGATCGAGCTTCAGGCTGTTTCAGGCGATTCCTATGCGTTTCTCTTCATTGCCAAGGGCGGAGGTTCCTCCAACAAGACCTTTCTGTTCCAGGAGACCAAGGCCGTACTCCACCCCGATACGCTGGCCTCTTTTCTCGTGGAAAAGATGAAGTCCCTTGGAACGGCTGCGTGCCCTCCCTATCACCTTGCATTTGTAATCGGCGGTACTTCGCCCGAGGCCAACTTGAAGACCGTGAAGCTGGCTACGGCAGGGTATCTCGATTCCCTGCCTTCAATCGGCAACGACGGGGGACAGGCCTTTCGCGTCCCCGGCCTGGAAAAAGAACTTCTTGACCGCTCCAGGAGCATAGGCCTGGGCGCGCAGTTCGGTGGCAAGTATTTCTGCCTTGACGTAAGGGTTATCAGACTTCCGAGGCACGGTGCCTCCTGCCCGGTGGGAATCGGTGTGAGCTGCAGCGCGGACCGAAACATACGCGGAAAGATCACGCCCGAAGGGATTTTCCTTGAAAACCTTGACAGGAATCCGGCGCGTTTTCTCCCCAGGCCCGAACCCCGTGACGAGGGTGCCGTTCGTATTGATCTCGATCGCCCCATGGACGAGATACGTGCCGAGCTCAGCAGGTATCCCGTGGCCACGCGAGTCATGCTCAACGGGAATATCGTCGTAGCCAGGGACATTGCGCACGCCAAGCTCAAGGAGCGTCTGGACGAAGGAGAGGGGCTTCCGGGCTATTTCAGGGATCATATCGTCTATTACGCGGGTCCGGCCAAGACTCCTGAAGGGTTCCCTTCGGGCTCATTCGGCCCCACCACGGCCGGGCGAATGGATTCATACGTGCCCGTGTTTCAACCCCTCGGCGCATCACTGGTTATGCTTGCCAAAGGAAACCGCACAAAGATAGTTGCCGAATCCTGCAAGAAATACGGCGGGTTTTACCTGGGTTCCATCGGAGGGCCCGCCGCACGTCTTGGAAAAGAGTGCATTCTGGAAGTCGAGGTCCTGGAATACCCGGAACTCGGCATGGAGGCCATCCACCGAATTCGCGTCAAAGATTTTCCGGCCTTTATCATTATTGATGACAAGGGAAACGATTTCTTTGAAACCGTAATGAGTTAACCCGCCTTTTCCTTCGACAGATTGCTATTAAAATAAAATAATTATCTTAATTAGTTAAAGTTAATCATTGGTTTATGCCCTTCAAACTCTTGTCTTGAGGCTTGCATTTCCTGCAAGAAACGTATATTTCCTGTATCGCTTGTTCTACCTGTAAGCGCATCAGCTCATCATCCAAGCCAATGCGCCGGACACTCACCATTCGCGCATGTGAACCTTGCGCCGGGTTTCCAATAAGCTCGAAGTTTCCTAAAGAGAGGTACGAAATATGCTAAAGGAGCTGTTCACCCCGTTTACCCTTAAGACCGTGACTCTCCAAAACCGGATCGTGATGCCGGGCCTGGCCTCGTTTTTGATCGAGGAGGATGGGTCGATTACGGATAAAACAGTGGAACACTATCGCCGTCGCGCGTCCGGGGGCCCGGCCATGGTGATAGTTGAGGCGTGTGCCGTTGCTCCTGAGGGCATTGTATCTCCACACCAGGCCCGAATCTATGATGACCGTTTTGTTGAGGGCCTCTCTAGAATCGCTTTGAGTATTAAGGAAGAGGGAGCGATCCCTGCAGTCCAGATTCACCATGGAGGCCGACAGACATCGCCTCGGGTTATCGGCAGAAAGCCTTTTGCGCCTTCCCACCTCCCCTGCCCTACCATACGAGGTGACGTGGAGCCGTTGAGTAAGGATGGTATCCTGCATATTGTCCGGCAGTTCGGTGACGCTGCAACCCGCTCTTTGGAGGCCGGCTTTGAACTGATCGAAATCCACGGGGCCCATGGATACCTGATAAATCAATTCCTGTCCGCCTTTTCAAACGTGCGGGAGGATGAGTACGGGGGTGACACCGAGAAACGCTCCAGGTTCGCTCGAGAGATTGTGGAAGAGATCCGCCGTAGGGTGGGCCCGGATTATCCTATAGCGTTTAAGATCAGCGCCCAGGAATTTGTTCCAGGTGGTCTTAACGTGTCTGAGAGCATTAAGGTACTCAAGGGTCTGGTTGACTGCGGCATTGATGCGGTGCAGGTGTCGGCGGGGAACGATGCCACACCGGAGTGGATTTGTCAGCCCATGTTCATGGAAAAGGCCTGCCTGGCCGACTCCGCCGCTGAGATTCGAAGGGCACTGAACGTGCCGGTAATGGCCGTTGGGCGCATCAACGGCCCGGAGATCGCCAACGAGATCATCGCCCAGGGAAAAGCCGATCTTGTCTGTATAGGGCGGGGACTGCTGGCCGATCCCAAAATGCCTATCAAGGCGCGTGAGGGACGGCTTGAAGACATCCGCACTTGTATTGCCTGCAACACCTGCATGGAATCCATTTTTCGAAAAGGGCGGGTGGAATGCCTGGTAAACCCCACCCTGGGTCGTGAGCATGAGATGACCCTTACGCCCACCGACACCCCAAAGAAGGTAATGGTGGTCGGCGGCGGCCCCGGGGGTCTGGACGTGGCCTGGGTAGCGGCAAGGCGGGGCCATGAGGTCCATTTGTACGAGCGCCAGGAGTCCCTTGGAGGGCAACTCCTTTTAGGGGCGGTTACAAGCTATAAGCGCGAACTCCTCTCCCTCATCGCGTACCAGAAAAGGCAGGCCGAAAAATACGGGGTCCGTTTCCATCTCGGTGTCAACGTGACCCCGGAGACCGTTGCCCGGGTAAAGCCCGACGTAGTCGTGCTGGCGACCGGTTCGGTTCCTGATTATCCGCCTGTCCCGGGGATAGACAGCCCTATTGTACGTTCCATATCCGAGGTGCTGCTGGAGCCTCCCCCTCCCCCCGGCCCTCTATCCGTTGTTATCGGGGGAGGGGCTACCGGCTGTGAACTTGCGCTTCACCTCTCTGAAAACGGTTGCCCCGTCGCTATAGTTGAGAAACTCATGCGAATTGGTCCACGAATCGAGTCTGTAACGCGCAAGATGATTCTCGATAAGCTGGCCTTTCAAGGTGTTTCCATGATGACTGGCTACGAGGTCTCCTGCATTCAGGAAAACGGCGTCGCACTGCGGAACCGAGATTCAGGAGAGACTTTCATAGAGGCCGGGCTGGTGGTCCTGGTTACGGGAATGAGGCCGGAAAACACCCTGCACCAAGCACTGGACGGTTTGGATATTCCATTTTATCGGATCGGGGACTGCCTTGAGCCCAGAAGCGCCAAGGCGGCTATTTATGAGGGAGCTATGATCGGCAGGAAAATTTAAGCGCCTTTCAGTTGGTTTCTGATCCGCTTTATCAGCTCTTCTCCGTGCTGCTCCAAAAAAAGGTCCAGGTCGGTTTTCCACTCCGGCATGATATTGATCCCCTTCTTTTTGAGGAGACGGTTTTCCAGAATCCCGTTACACGGCCTCGGGACGTGTTCCGGGATTTCGGAACTCTTGAGTCCCTTGAGGGTGGCCTTTAGGTTGAGCTTGTCAAGCACGGCCTCGGCGAACTCAATCAGGCTGCAGTACCCCTCGGATGTTGCGTGGTATGTCCCATGCACGTCTTCACGAAGCATCTCCAGAATCTGGTAGGCCAGGCGATATGTCCAGGTAGGGGACCCATACTGGTCTTTTGCTATGTGAATAGTTTGTTTTTTTCTGCCACCTTGAAGGGCTTTTGATAATATATAAGTAATAAAATTATCACCATTAATTCCATAAAGCCAGCCTGTTCGTATAATTATATAGTGAGGAGCATTTTCTCTGACTGCAGTTTCACTATATACCTTGCTGTTGCCATACTCTGATAATGGTTCTACCGTGTCGTCTTCAAAGTAGGGCTGTGGTATGCTTTTGAGGCCGTTGTACACACAATAACTCGAAATATGTATCAGTTTACACTCGAAGCGGGCACACCCCTGGGCCAGGTTTCTTGGCCCCTCCACATTGATTTTGCGAACCGATAGCTCATCTCTCTCACATACGTTGAGGTCCGCCAGACCTGCACAGTTGATGACGGCGTCCGGAGACACACGCTGTATTGTCTCTATTACATGGTCCCAGCTGACTATATCCAGCTTTTTCCTATCAGGAGTAAGGACTTCATGCTCCCTTTCAAGGGCCAGCTTGCAATCGCTTCCGAGCATTCCAGTGCTTCCCAGCAGTAGGATCTTCATCTCCGGCAGGACTCCCTTCAAATCGCTGATGACCTTTTCCGCAATATGCGGTCAGGGAAATGGTTCCGCTGTTCGGGAAAAATCCAAAAGGCACAGGTTCAAGTATAATCACTTGCGAACAATATGCAAAACCTTTCGGGGCTGTTGTCCACGGCAAGCGTGCCTCTCCTGTCCCTAGCGTACGAGGTTTTTCATAGTTGGGATCCTTAAGAGGCCGTGTTTCAATCTGAACAAAAGCTGTTTGCAAGATCACCCGGCCCCTGAAAAGGGTTGCATTCGAACTGGTCCCCTGCTATGGAGATCTTGCTTCCATTACCGGATGTGTCTAGTTATTCATGCTGTAAAATCGAGGAGATGCACCAATGGCCAGTATCGAGGAGATCAAGAGGCGTCTGAACGAGACAGACACAGCCAAAGTCTTTTTTCTGGACCTTAACGGCCGGGTGATGAGCCTGCCCATCAACCCTGAGCGCATCGATAACTTTATTGAAAACGGCGTCGGCTTTGACGGGAGTTCGATCGCCGGATATGCCTCGGTTCAAAACAGCGACAGGATCCTGGTCCCTGACCCCGACAGTTTCATCGTGGTTCCTTTCCAGCACGAGCGACTGGGTTTCTTCATCGGTCATGTTTATAACGACAAGGGCAAGCGCTCGCAGACAGATCCCAGGGCTATTCTGGAGAGGGTGGTTGCTCAAGGCGAGACCGAGTTCAAATGCCGGTTCACAGTAGGTCCGGAATATGAGTTTTTCCTCCTGAACGGGACCGAGTGGAACGAAGACATCCTCACGGACAAGGCCGGATACTTCCACCCGGCGCCCCACGACCGCGGCGAATCCGTCAGAAATGAAATCATCGCGATCCTGGCGGCCTGCGGCATTGCTTTTGAGAAAGCACACCACGAGGTCACCCCCTCACAGCACGAGATCAATCTCGAGGCGGCAGACCCGCTCAGAGCAGCCGACCGGACCGTTCTGTTCAACCATGTGACCCAGCAGACGGCCTCGGCCCACGGATACCACGCCACGTTCATGCCCAAGCCGTTTGACGGGCAAAACCGGAGTGCCTTTCACATTCACCTCTCCATGCAGGACCTGGACGGGCGCAATATGTTTGCCGGGCCATCGGAGGTGGAGCCGCTCAGTGAGATTGCAAGGCATTTCATTGGCGGCATACTCCACCATGCCCGGGGGACCTCTTTGCTCATGGCGTCTACAGAGAACTCTTACAAAGGCTATGTGCTGGAACGCGAGGCCCCTGTAATTCGATCATGGGGTTTCAGGAATCGCAGTTCCATGGTTCGTGTCCCGCACTATAACGGCCCCCAGGACGTGCGAATAGAACTCAGGAGCCCTGATCCCTGGGGAAACGTCTACCTCCAGATTGCAGCCCTGATCGCCATGGGGCTCGACGGCGTTAAAAACCGGAAGGACCCCGGCAAGCCCGATTCCGGGAACACTTACAGGAAACACTATGGGTTGAAGATCAGGGACCGGCGTTTCCTTCCCAAATGCCTTTACGAGGCCCTTGCCGAGGCCGAAAGGAGCCGCTTTCTCAGGCAATTGCTTGGAGAGCGGGCCTACACAAACTTTATGACCCTCAAGATGCGCGACTGGGAAGAGCACAGGACTCATGTCACACCAAGGGAATTCAAAAAATACCTTTAGCCGGGTCTGACCGGCACGAGAAAATAAAGGAAAGGAGACCGGCCATGGAGGAATGGATGGAGCAGGTCCGGGGATTCGTGAATACGCTGGACAGGCTCAGGGAATTCATAAATGTATCGCCTGACGAAGAGGAGGCTATCACAACTCTTAAGACCAAGTGGGGTACCACCCCCTATTTTGCTTCCTTGATGAATCCGGATGACCCTGCGTGTCCCATTAGAAAGCAGGTTATACCTTCCATGAAGGAGAAGGAGAACCGGTACGGCATACCTGACTACCTCATATGGAAGGAAAACCGGGCTAACGGTGAAGAGCGGCCGGACAGCATCGCACGCCAGTACGATGACAGAATAGCTTTCACGGTTACCGACGTATGTGCGAATTACTGCCGCCACTGTTTTCGCAAGGAGCTCGTGGTGGACCAGGACCTGAAGCTTCGCATGGACGTGGAAGAAGGCCTGCGCTGGATCGGGGAACACGGGGAGATCCGGGACGTGCTGATTACCGGCGGTGATCCCTTCATCCTGTCCGATGACAAGGTCGAGTATCTGGTCAGGAAGCTTCGCGAGATACAGCATCTGGAAATGATCCGGTTCGGCACTCGAACCCCCATAGTGCTGCCCCACCGGATCACTGAAGGCCTGAAAAAAGTCCTTAGCGGCATTCACCAGGTCCCTATTTGGGTGAACACGCAGTGCAACCACCCCAATGAGATCACGGAGAGGACTGCAGAGGCCGTATACAACCTCCTCAGCTGCGGGGTGAACGTCGGCAACCAGGCCGTTCTGCTAAAGGGGATCAATGATGATACGGAGACATTCCGGGCGCTTCATCAGAAGCTGCTCCAGGTTCGCATCCGGCCCTACTACGTCTTCTACTGCGAGCCGGCGCCTGGGATCGATCACTTCCGGACTCCCGTGGAGAAAGGCGCCGAATTGATTCGGGACGCTATCCGCGGACACACCACCGGCCTGGCCCAACCCATGTACGTGATCGCCACGAACATCGGCAAGATTCCTCTGATGCCGGATTATTACATCGAAGGGAAGACAGAGAAGGAGTACCACCTGATCAACTATAAGGGGCAGCGGACAAACTGGCCGAACATCCCGGAGTAGCAGGCGCGCTACTCGACCCGGTCCAGCCTGGAGAGGCATTGTTTGAGGATCTCAATGTTTTGCCTGAGGAAGTCCTTGGAGACCCGGTCCGCCTTGTCGTCCTGGATAATGCTTGTGAGGAGATCCACGCTCCGCTGTAATGGCGCCTTGATTTCCTCCAGGCGCTTCTTGCTCACTTTCGGCTCTCTCAGGGGCAGTGCCTCGGCGGCCGCCAGGATAAGGGAGGCGAATACGGCGGTATCTCCTCCGGGCTGCTCTTGTTCGGATTCCCGGCCATTGGAGGCGGAGTCACCGGTGACAGCCAGGATGAAACCCGCCAATTCTTCACTGACCATGCGGATGGGGTCTATGTGATAGAGTTCCATGTCCTCCAGGACTCCCTCCTGCAGGAGGTCCTGGTAAAGATCAAGAAGCTCCTTGGACAGATCGGCCTGATCCTTTTGTTTGCCCTTGCCGGCCAATGAACCCCCCTCGCACGGCCACCTTATGTTCGAGCCGTACCTCGACCACACACTGTGGAGCCGAACAACACCTGCTCGGACTACTCTTCCCGTACGGGCCATTTTGCGAATCTTCAGTCGCTGGATAATATAGCTGATAAACCCGATCATCAACAAAATTCTTCCCAGGTGCCCTTTGCCGGCGCCTTACTGCTGTGCACTTAAGGTTTCGTAGCGTTGATGGTGAATCTTTACGCCTTAGCGGTGAGCTTAGAGAACGGGTGTATCTATCCGCAGGCAATCCACGAAACGTTTTTCCGGTTTCTGTCTCTATATTGTTTATAGAGAAAAAAGTGTATTTCATGACAAAGCAACGGAGGTAATCGGAATGCCCATTTACGAGTATTGCTGTGAAGCATGCGGAACTGTTTTTGAACGCCTTGTTTTTGCTTCCGATAAGAATGAACCTGTGGAGTGTCCTGCATGCGGTAAGAGGAAAACAAGGCGTCAGTTGTCCTCATTCTCGTGCGGTTCCGCAGGCGATGGCCTTGGAAGCGCTCTTGCTTCCGGATGTGGCCCTTCGTCCGGAGGGTTTTCCTGAGCAAACTGAAATGCCGGCCGTGAGCAGGCTTGATTCAATCGATGAGTGAGATGCAATGAGACCTGAGATTGAAAAACAGACGGGAGAAACACGCTCCGTTTACGGATACAGAACGGACAAGAAAAAGAGGGAGGGTTTTATGGGACTCGTTTGGTTGCTTATTTTCATTGGAGTTTGGGTACTTCTTCAGGCCGTGGTGCTACCCAAGATGGGTATCTCCACGTGACTGAGGCCTGGTTGTTCGGTGGACAACCTCGATGAAACACCTTCAAGGATTTCGGACGAAACTAAAGGATCCATAACCCCGGGCCGGACAAACCCGGATTAACAGGCCGGTAAACAAACCGACAAGCTGCAATTCAATCAGGCTGTGAAGAGATGGGGATATCAGGACTCGGCCCTCCTCTTCTCTTCGCTTCGAATCTCGCGTCGGAGCAGTTTCCCGACCTTGGACTTGGGCAGCATGTCGCGAAACTCGATATACTGGGGGATCTTGTAGTCAACCAGTTTGCCCCTGCACCACCGGATGAGATCATACCCGGTGATTCCTTTTACATCTTCCTTGAGTACTACAAAGGCCTTTATGCGCTCACCCACCTTGGGGTCCGGAAGCCCCACCACGCAAGAAGCGATTACCGCCGGGTGTTCCTGGAGTACGGACTCCACCTCCGAGGAGGACACCCGGTACCCCTTGTGCTTGATCGTGTCCACGGTGCGGTCGATGAAGTAGAGGTTTCCTTCATCATCCTCCGAAATGATGTCGGCCGTGCGGTAGAAAAGCTTCCCTTCAATTTCAATAAAGGCCTCGGCTGATTCCTCCGGCTTGTTCCAGTAGGAACGGACCATGCGTTCCGAGTGGACCAGCAGTTCACCGGGAGTATTCTTGTCCACCGGTTTCAGGGTTTCGGAGTCAACGATTCTGACCTCCTTGCTGGGAACCACCTTGCCGATGCTCTTGACCGGATTGTCAATGTCCGCCGGGCACATGGTTACGCCGCCGCAGGTCTCTGTTGCGCCGTATCCTTGATATATCGGCCTTCCGAACTTTTTGCGCCAGCGCTGGTTAACTTCCACCGGAAGAACGTCGCCACCGTTGAAGCAATAGACCAGGGACTCGAGGTTGTAGGTGTCGAGCCGGTCGTGCTCCAGGATCATCCTGTAGAGAGTGGGGACACCGATGAGGGTTTTTGCGCCATAGCGCTCTACGGCGTTGAAAATGGCGTCCAGGTTCACCTTGGGCATGAGGACGATGGTTCCGCCCACAAGGAGCGTGCTCAGCGCGGTGGTCTGTCCCAGGATGTGAAAGAGGGGGACTGTGCCGATTACCACATTTTCTTCAGGTGGAAAAAGCGGGCGGCTTACGGCGATCTGCTCCAGTGCGGACTCTATGTAAAGCCCATGGGAGATAGGCACCCCTTTGGGGAACTTGGTGGTTCCTCCGGTGTAGAGGATCTCGGCTGTTTCATCTTCCTCTTTTGATAATGGTGGAAGATCCTTTTTGCCCACGCCTTTGAGGACCATTGATCGAAACTGAAAAGTTTTGCCCTCTCTTAATGAGCTTTTCCCCCTGGGCACTTTGTCAAAGGCCCAACCGAAAAACCTTTTCCACCAGGGCAGCATGTCCGAGAGCCGGGAAACCACCGTAATCTCGAGATCCGTCTCATCAAGCGCCTGCTTCACGTATCCGTAATTCGTGTCGGCGCACACAATGAACCGCGACCCGCTGTCTTTGGCAATGTAGGAGAGGTCGTGAACCGTGTAGATCGGCGTGATGGGAACGACCTCGGCCCCGGCCCTCTGGATTCCCAGCCAGGCGATCAACCACTGCAGGCAGTTTGGGAGATAAAGAACGCCCCGGCTTCCCTCGCCTATGCCTTTTTCCTTCAGGGACGAAGCAAAGCCCTCTACTAATTCCAGGAGCCTCTTGTAGCTGTACCGGGTTCCAAGGTAGATGACGGCTGTCTTGTCCCCGTGCTTCTTTGCAGCGGCCTGATAGGCCTCGAAAATGTTCTGGAAAGGGATATCCCGTTTCATGCGCTCCGCCCCTCGCTGTTCATGCCGTCCTGCCTCGGGTCAGATCCCGAAGTAAGCGGCCTTTACCTCCGGGTTGTCCATGAGTTCATCGCCTGTTCCGGTCAGGGAAAGCATTCCGTTCTCGACGACGTACCCGAAGTCGATGATGGGAAGCACGGGCCGTGCGAACTGCTCGCTCAACACGACGGTTATTCTTTTGTCGTTGCGCAGATCCTTGATTGCGTCCACAAGGAGTTTCTGCATCATGGGGCTAAGCCCGAGAAGGGGTTCGTCCAACAGCAGCAATTCAGGGCCGGCCACGAGGGCCATACCGATTGCCAGCATCTGCTGTTCCCCGCCGCTTAAGAACCCCGCCCTTCGTTTCCTCAACCTGGTAAGCGCTGGAAAAAGCTCATAGGCCTGTTTTATACTCTCCCTGGCCTGACTGCGTGATCTAAGATACCCCGCTATTTTAAGGTTTTCCGCGACATCGCTTTCCGGAAAAATCGGATGCCGCTCACGGCAGAGCACAATGCCCTTGGAAACGCGCACACTGGGGTTCATCCAGGTGATGTCCTCTCCGTGATACAGTACCTCACCGTACAAATTGATGCGTTCCCCTCCGCGCCGCTGCTCCTTGATTCTCATGTCTATGATCAGGCCGGACAAGGTGTTCATCAGGGTCGTCTTTCCTGCGCTGTTTGAGCCGATCACTCCGACGATGGAACCTTCCCTGACCTCCATGCTGAAGTCGTTCAGCGCGAGGGCGTTTTCGAAAAACACCATCAGGTTTTTCACGGATAGCATGGTGTATCCTTCCTGGGCTTTTTACAAATCATAGTCATAAGGATCACGGGACTCCCAAGGGAGCATTGGGACTGCTTTTCAGGTTTCGCTTCCCAGGTACGCCTTTTTGACGGCTTCGCTCTCCATTACCTCGTTGCCGGCCCCCTCGGCGACCTTCTCTCCGAAGTTAAGCACCATGACACGATCGGCGATTCGGAAGAGTTCTTTGAGCCTGTGCTCGATCATGATAATGGTCTTGCCCTGAAGCATCAGCTTTTCCAGGATGGGAACGATGCTCGCCACCTCCGCCAGACTGAGCCCCGAAAAAAGCTCATCCAGGATGATGAGGTCCGGTCTTAATGCCATGCCCTTGGCCAGTTCCAGCCGCTTGAGGTACCCCTGGGGAAGGGCTGCGGCGCTCTTGTAAGACACCCTGGAGTCCCGCTCAAAACCCACTTCTTCCAATAGATCGAGGGCCACGGCGTCCCGGTCGCCGTATTTTCCCCCGGAAAGCTTTTTTACACGGGGTGACGAAAGTGGGACAATCAGGTTTTTGAAGGCGGGAAGCTGGTAAAACGGGCGAACCATCTGAAAAGTCCGTGCTATACCCAGCCCGACGATCTTGTAAGGAGGCCATCCGGTTATATCCGTCCCGTTGTAAACCACGCTTCCGGAGTTGGGTTTCACAAAACCTGTGATCAGGTTGACCAGGGTGGTCTTGCCGGACCCGTTGGGGCCGATGAGGCCGAGGAGTTCGCCCTTCCTGACTTCGAAGCTAACATCCATTACGGCCATGATTCCGCCGAATGACTTCGAAAGGTTGGAAACCTTTAAGAGGGGGCCCATATCTCCGTTCATCTTACCTCCACCCATCGCTCGAACTGATGATATTTCCGTCGCATATAGTGAAAAAGTCCTTCGGGCAGTGCCACCACGAAGATGACCAGGAACAGCCCGTATAACACAATGCGAAGCGCGCCGAGTGCGCGAAGGACCTCGGAGAGCGGAACCAGGATAAAGGCGCCTATCATGGGGCCTGCAAACGTGCCCATTCCTCCGACCACAGCCGCGGCCACAGGCATGATTGAGTAGTCCAGCGCAAAACCGGGCATGCCTGCAAACATGTCGTAGTGGGTGCCGAACGCCCCGGCAAAGGACCCGACCGATGAACCGATGAACAGGATCTGGGTCTTGTACCAGTGCACGTTTATGCCCGCGTTCATCACGGAGCGGTCGTTGTCGCTGATGCCCTTGACCACCAGGCCGTAATCCGAACTCATGAGCCTGCGGAACCCGAACAGCGCGGCGAGCAGGGCCACCTGGATCACATAGAGTGAGACCGTGGGTGTAGGGAAAGGCATAAGCCCGGGCATGCCTTCAGTACCGCCCAGGATCCGAGTCGCCTCCACGAGCCGCATGAACATCATGGGAAGCACCAGGGTCACCATCGCAAAGTAGATGCCCCTGAGTCTCAGCACGGGGAGCAGCATGATCGTGCAAAGGATCCCTCCCAAAATCGTGGCTATGGGGAGCGTCCAGAGGGGTCCAAGACCCAGATAATGGTTCAGAGCACCCGCGACGTAAGAACCCACCCCGTAAAACAGGGACTGTCCGAGCGAGACCAGGCCTGCGGAGATCAGGATGTCCCAGCTGACGGCAAGCAGCGCATAAGTGGCGGTGGAAATGAAGACCTCCTGCCAGTATGGGCTCAGAAGTGGGATGACAACCAGCAACCCTACCACGGGGATGGCCCTGGGCGCCAAGAGGTACAGCATTTCGCGATAACTGGTGAGGGCGAAAATGTCCTCGGAGCGGGCCTTGATTCCCCGGTCGATTCTCTCCTTGCGTCTTTTCATTCCGATTCCGTTTCTTCCCTGACCGTAAAATTGCGCTATATTCGCTCCTCCAACTCCTTCTGCTTTCCAAACAGCCCCGAAGGCTTTACAACCAGCACGACCGCGATTGCGATCAGGCTGACCAGGAGCATCCAGTGAGGGGCCAGGTAGTTGGCCGTGAAGGTCTGGGCAAACCCGATGATGACCGCCGCCACCAGGATTCCCACCGTACTGCCAAGCCCTCCGACGATACAGACTGCGAGGGCGTTTATAAGGACCTCGTATCCTCCTTCCACGGCTATGGTGCCCAGCGGAAGGATTACGACGGCTGCAACCGCCGCCAGGGCCGCCCCAAAGGCCATGCTCAAGGCACCGATCCGATCGGAGTCGATTCCGAAAGTCAAAGCCGTACGCTCGTCCTGGGCGATGGCTCGAAACGCAAGTCCGGTGCGCGTATGACGGGTGAACACCCATAGAAATACGGTCAGCGCCACGGCAATGCCGGCCACGAACAGTCGCTGGACGTCTATGTAGACCATTCCAAATGAGACACTGCTGTTTATGAAGACCGGAAGTGAGTAGCGGAAGCCGACAAAGTCGAAATACCGGAACAGCTCCATGATGGCCAGACCAAGGCCGAAAGTGGCCATGACTTCGGAAAGCGGCAATCCCTTCACCCTGATGATCACGACATAGTACATGGCGAGCCCCAGCAGACCTGTTACGAGTACTGCGGACACCACGGATACTAGGTATGGAAGCCCCAGGGTGTTCAGGAGAATCCATGTGAAAAAGCCGGAGAAGATGTACAGCGCTCCGTAGGCGAAGTTGGCGACACCGCTGATCCCGAATGTGAGATTGAAACCGAGTGCAACCAGGGCCAGGATGGTGCTGTTGATGAACCCGTACACGAGGGTGCCGAGAAACATGGTAGTCCCTTTTTAAAAGGAGGTCCGGTCGTGCCGGCCCCAGGCACAGGCGGCCGGCACTGTATTCATTAAACTTCCGAATTTGATTACTTGGCGGCCTTCAGGCCCTCCGGCAGCCGGATCTTTCCTTCGGCTATGTTCTCCGGGAGAACAACCACGCGCTTGCCGTCCTGCCACTGCATCATGGCGGCCATGACATTCTCTTCCGGGTCGTTGCCGAAGACGGCCTGGTGGCCTTCATTGAAACGGAGCCTTCCCATGGCGCCCACACGGTCGGTCTTTTCGAGTTCAGCCACGACCGCATCCCCGTCAATGGTGCCTGCCCTCTCAATGGCCTCTTTGAGAACATAGACCATCTCGTACGCAGGGGCCGGAGAGTGTCCCGCTTCGATGAATACACCATACCTCTCTTTATAGTTGTTATAGAACTCCACCGACTTGGGGATACTGGGAACCGGGATGTTGCCTACCTCGAAGATGCAGTTTATTGCACCGTCGATTTGCTGGTCAAAGAGATCCCATGCCCCGGGGCCGGCGAGGGGGGAGATAAAGCCGGCCATCAGCGCCGGGATGCGCATGCCCTTCCACTGTTTAACCAGTATACCGCTCTGGGGCATGTCGAAGATGGGAAGGATAACCTGGGCTCCCCCCGCCCTCGCCTTCATCAGGGATGACGAGAAGTCCGAGGCGCCGGTTGGGTAGGAGTCCCGTCCCACGATTTTCCAGCCCGCTTTTTCGAAAAATTTCTTGACCATGAGGTCACCGGTCTGGCGAGCCCAGGCCACGTCCTGGTTCATTATGAAGACCTTGTCGAATCCGAACTCATTGTTCAGGTACTTCATGGTCCCTGCCAGGTATTGGATGAGGTAAACGGCATTCAGGCAGGTCCTGAAGGTGTACTTGTACTTGTCGTAATCTTCCTTGACCTTGGCCTCCATACCCGGAGACATGGCCGTGCCGAGGATCATAGGTTTCTTATACTGGTGGGCCACATCCATACAGGCAATTGCCGCCTCGGAACGGAACGAGCCGAAAATAATGAAGTCCGCATTGTCGTCCAGAATGAGCTTCCTGTGCGCCCTGATCACATCCGCCACAGGCACGCCGGGTTCAGCGCCCCTGGCGTCGATAGCCGCCACCGAGAACGGACGTTTCACTCCACCCACATTCACGCCGCCCTTCTCGTTTATCTCGGCAACCGCCATGTTCACACTGAAAAGCCCTTCCTTCCCTTCAAGAAACCCCAGAGATGTCGGCACACCCAGTACGATGGAATCTTGGGCTAGAACAGGATTGACAGGAGCTCCCCAGACGATCAGCAGGGAGAGTGCGAGAACACCTATGGCCAGGATGCGTTTCATTTGGTTCCTCCTTTTCAATAAGCCGCCCCGCCTTTGGGAGCGCTCGACAATGGGGTTTGAAGTCGGCCTTTTCGGACCTCGCCGGCGCGTCATGACAGGAGCCGGATCATCCCTATTCAATCCCTATCTTTACAGCAAGGGCTGTGCCACTGAGGAAATAATTAACAAAACCTCGCGATTCTAAGGCCTTATCAATTCAGATGGTTTTTCGGCCGAGATGGATTTGTCACATCGAGTTACACCCATAAAGGCCCTTACAGCCACATAAGCATACAATTATATGAAAAGGCATTGGAAACCAAATAGTTAAGCATCTGTTACCATAGGTTACACGTAATGTGCCACCAATCAGCCCCAGTTTCAGTCGTCTTGGTATCCTGGCGGGAAAAGAGTACCTTTGATTAATGCGCCTTTGTCAATTTCCGGATGAGTACCGTGGAAGTTCGATGGGCCCTTCGGCAATGGCTGGCGGGTACACCACCCGTCGCTCTCCATCGTTGGTCCATTGGATTACACAGGCCAGGGCCTCCTCCCGGGGGTCTTCACCGAAAATGACCTGTTGACCGCGGTGAAACCGTATCCGGCCCATGGTACCTCTGCGATCGGTCTCTTCCAAGGCCTCGACCACCTTATACGGATCAAGGGTGCCGGCCCTCTCCACGGCCTCCACAAACACATACACCGACTCATAGGCCGGTGCGGGGCCGTGCCCTGCCTCGATCTTGTGGCCAAACCGCTTCTCAAAGGCATCATAGAACCGCTTTGCGGGCGGATAAGCAACCGAAGGGACGTTCCCCAACTCAAATACCACATTCAGGGCCCCGCCGATTCCTCTTTCAAAGGCCTGCCAGGCCCCCGGGCCCAACATGGGGGAAATGAACCCGCACAGAATCGCCCTGCTCTCCATACGGTTCCACTCCCTTACCAGGAAGCCGCTTTCAGGCATGTCGAAAATCGGGATAATCACGTCGGCCCCGAGCGCGCGGGCGGCCTCGAGGCTCTTCTCAAAGTTTGAGGTCCCGGACTGATAGACATCCAGCCCCACTACCTCCCAGTCGGCCCTTTCAAAATGGAGTTTGATCATGAGTGATGCGGTGGTCCTGGCCCAGGCCACATCCTGGTTGATTATGTACACTTTTCTTACTCCGAACCGCTCTTGGAGAAATTTTGTCGTCTGAATTAAGTACTCCACCAGGTAACTGGAGTTGAGGCCGAGCCGGAATACCCAGCGGTATCTGTCCGATTGCAGCACCTTGGCCTCGGATGCAGGTGACATGGCAATGGTGCCCAGAAACGGAATTGACATACCGGCGATCAGGTCCATGCCGGCCATGAGGGCCTCGGAACGAAAAAACCCTACAAGGATGGCGTCTACTTCCTGTTCCTTCACGAATAGCTCCAGCTTCTCAAGGACGGCTTTCACCGTTACGGAATCACAGGCATCGCAAAGATCCACTTCCACGACCCTAATGGGTAGGCGCTCTTCTCCCACCAAGACCCCCCCGGCCCGGTTGATCTCTTCGGCTGCCAGTTGGACCGCCTGGCGGCTTTCCCGGCCCTCCAGCGTTGTGAGGGACGTGGCCACACCGAGCACGATGTTTTCACGGCCTATTGCCCTGTCAAGAGGGAGAGCCCAGTTACTGGCCGCCAGCATGATAATGAGGACCATCGTTCGGGTGAGTTGCTTCATTGCGCCGCCTTTGTACGTTTGGGGTTTGAATCCTTCACAGATGTCCGTTCATCCTTTTTCTTATATCACATGCCCCGCTGGAGACCCAACACCTACGCCGGCTATAGTGGGTTGGCCTTCCCGGTTGACACACGCCAATCGCTGTCCTAGTCTCGTTTCCATCCAGAAATGGCTTTTTCGGCAATCTCTGCTTCAATCTGTGGGATTCCTTGTGCGGCGCACGTAAGCAAGCCTCCGCTTAATCCCTTGATCTCCTTGATCTTGCGGAAAATATTCCATTTCTGAATTGGAAACCAGCCAGTGCCCAAAAGGTGTTTATGGATGGGCACTCCTCTCATTTGCAAACTTGAGCCGCAGCAATTAAAGCCGATGAAAATACGATTCTCGATCTCAATAAAACTCCTTATGATTACGCTTCCCCTGGTTTTTTTGCCTATCGCCACTGTGGGATATCTCTCCTATCGGGCATCGGTGGAAAGGGTCAACCGTTTGGTGCGCCAGGAACAGATGGTAAAGATACGTACCACGGCGAACCGGCTCGACGACATTTTCTACACCTGCCGGCTGGACCTCAACACCATCTCCAGCCTGCCCGTGCTCAACGACTATCACCTTGCCCGTTCCTTCCGTCTTAAAGCCGAGGCAGAGTTCAACCGGGATAACATTGTCCGGCTCTTTCAAGACTTCATCGAAAGGGCGCCCGGCTACTACCGCATTCGTTTTATTGACCCTTCCGGCATGGAACATATCAAAGTGGGCCACTCCGGGGAAATCGCCGGATCACTTGAAATTGTTCAAGAGGATTTTTTTCAGGAGATCAGTTCGGGGGAAAGCGAAGGGATTCGTGTATCGGACATAGTGTATTCTGAAACGAGAGACGGGTATCTCCTCCACTGGGCCAAGCCCATATACACCGCGTGGAAGGAGTTCGCCGGGGTCGTGGTAATCGACGTCGATCACGGATCGATTCAGGACATCATCCGAAGCATCGAAGTGGGCGAGGAAGGCTATGCCTTTCTCGTGGACGAACAGGGGCGAACCATCGCCCATCCGCGTTTCGCCCCTTATGAATATGGGCTGGACAACTACCCGGATCCCAGCCTTACCGAACTGGTACTCGAGATGAAAAAGGGAGCTACAGGATGGAAGCTGTATATTTATGCGGGAGAGGAAAAGCTTGCGGCCTTCGCGCCGATTTCAGGGATGGGATGGTCTCTGGCCGCAACAATACCAAGCAGTGAGTTTATGAAAGAGGCGGTGCTGATCAGAAAACAGGTCCTCAATGTAGTTCTTATTATTCTCGTCTTTTCCTTTGTCAGCGTGAGCCTTCTTTCATATTATATGCTCAAGCCCGTAAGAGATCTAGTGACCGCAACCAACAGAATCTCCGGAGGAGACCTAAGCCAGGAGATCCCGGTTCGTTCGAGCGACGAACTCGGAGACCTCACCATAGCATTCAACCGCATGGTCAGGAACCTCTCCCGGATCCAGGATGAACTGGTTCGTTCAGAAAAACTCATCAGCCTGGGCCGGCTGTCCGCCGGCGTCGCCCATGAGATACGCAATCCCTTGAACGCAATGAAAGGGGCTGTTGCATTTCTCCGAAGACGCCGGGCGGATGACCCCCTTATCAGGGAGTACACAGGACTCGTTTCCGAAGAGATTGATCGATTGAACACCTTTGTTACGGACTTCCTTACCTTTGCCCGGCAGTCCAAACCCAAGCGTGTCCCCACGGATATCAACCAGCTCATCCTTTCAACCCAGGAGCTTTTCGAGGAACAGGTGCGTGGCCGAAAAATTTTTTTCCACAACGAACTGGAGCCTAACATGCCGCCCCTTCTCGCGGACCCTCACCAAATGGAGCAGGTCATCATCAACCTGATTCTCAACGCAATGGATGCAATGCCCGACGGGGGGGAAATCCGAATATCCTCCGGGGTTTTGCGGGAAGGGTTTCCCATCCAGGGCCTTCCCAGGGCAAGAATTGTCATTCGTGACCAGGGGATGGGTATTCCTGAAGACGGGTTGAAAAGCGTTTTCGACCCGTTTTTCAGCACCAAAGATACCGGGACCGGTCTTGGGCTTACATTGAGCCTTGGCATTGTGGAAAACCATGGAGGCACAATTTACATCGAGAGCCGTG
This sequence comes from uncultured Desulfobacterales bacterium, assembly GCA_964450535.1. Taxonomy (GTDB): domain Bacteria; phylum Desulfobacterota; class DSM-4660; order Desulfatiglandales; family HGW-15; genus JAIPEI01. The sequence goes on along the minus strand of CAYVDE010000014.1, from coordinate 27,764 downwards.
AACGCATGGGTACCCGCGTAATCGTTGAGTGGCCCGCCGAGTATGCCGGAGGTGAGTCGTGAACCGAAAATCCGTCCTTCTTGTGGATGACCGGAAAAACACATTGAAGGTCCTGTCTGCAATCCTGCTGGACGAAGGGTATGAGGTCATGCAGGCCTCGGACGGCTCCGAAGCCCTTCTCCTGTTCGGCGACGGGGATGAAGTGGACTTGGTGCTCTCTGATCTCAAGATGCCCGGCATGGACGGAATCGAGTTGTTCAAACGCATGCGCGAGGCGGCTTCAGGGAATCCGCCCCCCTTTGTCATCATGACCGCTCACGGCACGGTAAAATCAGCGGTGCAGGCCATGAAAGACGGGGTCACCAACTACCTGATCAAGCCGCTTGACTTCGAGGAACTCGTCATAGTGATCGAGAAAGCTATCCGTGACTCGGAGACTCGGAGAAAGCTGTCATCCCTGGAACAGGCGTTGAGACAGGAAAACTCCTTTCATGGCATGATCGGGGCCAGCAGACAGATGCGGGATATCTTCGACATGGTGAGTATAGTGGCGTCCACCGATGCCTCTGTAATGATCTACGGCGAGACCGGAACAGGCAAAGAACTGCTGGCCAGGGCACTGCACCTGGAGAGTTCAAGGCGTAAGGAAGACCTGGTTTGTATAAACTCAGCCGCCCTTACGGAGAGTCTTCTAGAGGCGGAATTATTCGGTTATGTAAAAGGCGCTTTCACAGGGGCTGTCACTGAAAAGAAAGGCCGCCTGGAGGCCGCGGACAAAGGGACCCTGTTTCTGGATGAGATCGGGCATATGAGCCCAAGGCTCCAGAGCAAACTCCTCAGATTTCTTCAGGAAAAACGACTTGAACCTGTGGGAGGCACCGAGTCCCGGCAACTGGACGTGAGGATCATTGCTGCAACGAATCTGGATCTTCAGGCTATGATTGACGACGGACGTTTTTTACGGGATCTTTTATACCGCATAGAGGTCATCTCTATTCGAGTGCCGCCTTTACGTGAACGGCAAGACGATATTCCCATCATCACAGCGCATTATCTGAGACGTTACGCACAGCAGTACGAGCGTCCGGTCAGGGATGTAAGCCCTGATGTCATGGGGTTCCTCATGAAGAACCCATGGCACGGTAATGTGCGGGAGCTCAAGAACTGCATTGAAAGAGGAGTGATATTGTCCAAGGGAAGCACCCTGACTCTTCAGGATCTCCCGGACAGGGTGCGGGCGGACTTCATTACAACACCTGATCATTCCAGCGCCGCTTTACTTGGAGAACTTCCTGAAAAGGGGGTTACATTGAAGCACATGGAAGAGGAACTGATTCGAAGGACCCTTGAAAAGTGCGAGGGCAACAAGAGCCTTGCTGCTAAGTTCCTCGGGATATCCCGGAAATCGCTGTACGAAAGGATGGAGCGCTACGATATTCCGATATAGGGCAACGGCTTATTTGCCAATCTCGGTGTCAGTTGCTAAAAAAGCGTTTCTGCAAAAAAATCCCGTTCGAATACCGGCAGGCTATCCGGACGGGATCGTTTCTTGGAAATGTCTGAACTTCAGGCTTTTAAGACATCGGCTAGGCGGTCACTATGTGTTCTTGTTTTACCTTATCAAGGCCGCCCACAAATCCTTCGATTTGCCTCTCATTGTCCTGATCGGTGAATGCTTTGGCCAGTTTTTCTCGGGCCATATCCACGGCCTGTTCCACAAGACGGTCGTTAATGGTCCTCCGCGCCTCTTCCATTTTCAGATCCAGTTCGTTTTCAGCGTCTCTGACCATCTGATCCGCATTTCTCCTGGCCTCCTCGAGTATGCGGGTCTTTTCCCTTTCGCCCATCTCGAGAATATCCCCTCTTATCTGCTGGAGATACTCATCAATCCCTTCGAGGTTTTTCGATTCCTCTTCAACTCTATTCCTCGAAATACTCATATCTTCTTCGATATCCTTAAGGGCTTTCTCTACCTTGTTCCGCTCACCGTAGAGAAACTTCATCAAGGCCGGCTTTCCATACTTCATGAATACAAAAAACAGGATGCCGAAATTGACCCACAGCATGATTGTGTTGTAGATCTTTCTTCCTTGACCGGGTCCGTCCTGCGCCAGGATATCGGCTGGAGACAATAAGAGCAGAAGGCTTACAAACGCCCCTACGAAGAATACTCGCGGAAGCATGTCTTTTAACGTGCGATTCAATGGCTTATCCTCCTGCCGGTGATTCTTTCAGCTATTTCGTCGGCCAGTGATGCCGCTTCCAGACCTAGGGATTTCTGCGCGTTTTCAAGCTGTTCCTGAACCTGGGCTCGAACCCGCTCCCGAGTTTGACCCACTTCTTTTCGAGTCTCGTCAAAGATCCCGTCTGCGGCGGCGGAGGCATCCTCCTTGAGTTTTGACCGTTCGAGCGCGGCCCTCTTCCGCGCCTCATTCACCATGGAAAGGCGTTTTTCTACGAGTCGTTCGGCTTCAGCAGCCATTTTCTCGGAATCCTGTTTCGCCTTTATAATGTGCTCTTCCCTCTCATTGATCTGGCGCATGATCGGGCGCAACATAAGGCGGTTCAGGATAAACACCATCAGGAGAAAATGAATCACCTGAACGACAAGAGTCGCATTGATGCTAATCATGATACGGCACCGTCAAATAGATTTTAGACAACAAACAGGAGCAGCAGGGCGATAACCAGAGAGTATATGCCCGTGGACTCGGATACGGCCTGCCCCACCAGCATGGTTCTCGTCAAAAGACCGGCCTCATTCGGCTTTTTCCCTATTGCTTCACAGGCCTTTCCTCCGACGAAACCCTCACCTATGCCCGGGCCTATGGCACCGAGACCCATGGCAATTCCCGCTCCCAAGTATGCAGCTGCTTGAACCAATCCTTCCATTTTCTTTCCTCCCTATATCCTAAAAATGACCTTGGTTTCCGTTCCGGTTTTAGACTACGAATACGAGCACCAGGCTCACCACCATTGCATAAATGGCGGTGGACTGGGAAATGGCCTGGCCCACGAGCATGGTCCTTGTCAGGATACCCGAGGCCTCCATGTTTCTTCCGATCCAGAGGACCGCCGCCTCTGCTGTATAACCGTTTCCTATCCCGGATCCGATTCCTCCGAACCCCATACAGATTCCCGCTGAGAGAGGGGCCATTGCAGCGGCAATGCCGGCTGTCTCAGGAAACGCCTTGAACATCAGAATGAAGCTGACAAGAAGCCCGAAAATGGACGGCGTCTGGGTGACGGCCTGCCCCACCAGCATGCTTGTTGTTACCGGCCCGAGGCTGTCCGGGTTCCTTGCAATCCCCGCACAACCCGACCCCGCAGCCATACCGCCGCCGTATCCGGATCCGATTGCTGCGAGGCCTGTGCTCGCTCCGGCCCCGAGAAGAGCTGCCCAGGCAATCCCCAGGGGAAGGTGTTCAAACCGCAGGAAGAGCAGCATGAGAGCCACCACCATGGAAAAGATGGCGGGGGTCTGGCACACTGCGGAACCAATAAGCATGTTTGTGGTCACCTTTCCGGCTACAGCCGGCTGCCTTGCTATGCCTTCGCAGGCCTTGCCCGCGGGAAATCCCGACCCCGCGCCCGAACCTATGGCCCCGAACCCCATACAGATGCCGGCTCCTATGAGTGCCGCCCAGGTGGGTTGGAGAGGCAGGTGGTCGAAGCTCAGGAACATGAGCATCAGGGCTATTACCATGGAAAAGATGGCGGGGGTCTGGCACACTGCGGAACCAATAAGCATATTGGTGGTCAGTTTTCCTGCCATTTCCGGCTGATTGGCGATGCCCATGCAGGCCTGGCCCCCTGGAAACCCCGCGCCGACACCGGAACCAATAGCGCCCAGTCCCATGCAGACGCCGGCTCCCAAAAGAGATGCCGCGCCCAGCAGAGTCTCTCCGGGGAACTTCATGAAGACAAGCATTATGGCGATGACCAGGGCGAAAATGGCTGCCGATTCGGCTATGGCCTGCCCTACCAGCATGTTTTTCACGATTTCGCGCGACCTTGATTCTTTTTGCGAAATCGCCACATTGGCAAGTCCCGCCGTGTATCCTTCACCAATGGCCGCACCGATGGCTCCAAGGCCGATGCACAATCCTGCCCCTACATAGGAGGCCAGTTCAATGGTCTCAGCAACGCTCATAGCTATTTTACCTGCACTGAAATATATACCAGAGTAAGCATTGTGAATACGAAAGCCTGTATTGTCCCTATGAACAGACTAAAGAAAGCTATCAAAAATGGAGGAAGTATCAAGCTGTAAATTAAATGAGATACCACAAGGACAATGATAGCTCCTCCCATAATATTACCGTAGAGACGAAACGATATGGAAACTACCTTTGCGATCTCGCCGATTACATTCAGGGGTGCCATAAAAAATATGGGCTCGAAATACTCTTTGGCGTAAGCTTTTATTCCCTTGGCGCGAATCCCGGCATAATGGGCAATAAAAAAACCCATGAGGCCCAGCCCCAGAGGTGTATTAAGATCCTTGGTAGGTTCCGAGAGGTGGGGAAACGCCCCGAGCCAGTTACACAAGAGAAGAAACATGAACATCGTGCAGACAAGGGGGAAGTACTTTCGGGCCATGTCGTCGTCCAAGGCGCCCTTGGTTATTCCCCAAAAGGCATTGACGATAAGCTCACCCAAGACCTGAAAGGGGTTGGGCAGAATGGATATGTTTCTCGTCGCCAGAAAACCGATCAAGAGCAGAATAGCCATTACTATCCAGGTCATGAGAACGGTGTTCGTGTTTACCACAAGGTTGAGCCCCAGCAGGTTGATCGTAATTTGCGGGAGATGAGTCAAGTCTTCCATGGCTTAAAACCTGTCCTAAGATTTTTGAACGGAAGATGTGCGTGTGCGCACGAGATGATTAAAAAATATGGTCAGTTGGACCATGAAAATTCCTATGACCACGCCGATTATGTGAATGGAATCAAGCCGGATGGAGATGATCAGCGGAACGGCCAGGAGTGCGAAACGGAAAATTATGGAGCCGAAAGCGGCTGCGCTCGCCCTGGTCCTTGAACTCGATATGGTGTGGTGAAGGAACCGCGCCATGAGTACAAAGTTCACCGCACTGAAAAGCGTCCCCAGAACAAGCCCCTTTCCTACGGCCTTTTCACCAAAGAGGATCAGTATGAAAGCCCCGGCGACCGCGGCCATCAAAGCCTGAGAGCAGAGCTTTTTCTGCATCGATCTAACTTCTTCCATTCCCTTGTTCCGATTCGTGCCGGTTTTTTTCCTCGGGATCCAGCACGTTCATGATCTGCCGATAAACAGTGACTCCGCCCCCGATGATACCTAAGATGATAAAGGTAACGGTAAAAAAACCCTTTATGCCCAGCCACTTATCGAGCGCATATCCTATGGCCAGGCAAAAAAGGATGGAACCTGCCATGGTCAGGCCGAGTTGGCTGACTATGGCGATATCGTCGTACCAGTGGCCGTGTTTCTTAATATTGAAGACGATGGCGCGTTAACTCCTTCGTCATACGGCCCGGCCGTTGGGGCACTCCTCCGACCGCCGACATCATTGAAGAAGCACGTATAACGCAATTACTTTCCGCTGTAAAGAGAGAAATCACTGTTTGAGAAAAATTTCATTAATCAGGTCCAAGGCTATCAGAGCGGCCCCAAGAGCCCCGACGATCTGCGGCTCCGTAGGCACGAGCACGGGTTTTCCCAGTTTTTCCTCCAGCAAAGACACCACTCCCGGGTTTTTGGCCACTCCGCCGCTCATGGTGAGTTCCCCTTTTATGCCCAGCGAGCGGACCATTGCCCATATTCGGTTGACAATGGCACGATGTATGCCACGGATGATCTCCTCCGGCGGATGGTCCCGGGCAACCAGAGACACGACCTCGCTTTCGGCAAAAACCGTGCACACACTGCTGATGGCTACCTCTCCCCGGGACTGTGTGGAGAGCCTTCCCATGTCTTCCAGGCCGACCTGGAGTTTTTCCGCCATCACTTCGATAAACCGGCCCGTACCTGCCGCGCACTTGTCGTTCATGGTGAAGTCAAGGACCTTGCCACCCTTTCCAACGTGAACCACTTTTGAGTCCTGCCCGCCGATGTCTACAACTGTCCCTGTTTCCGGAAAAAGAAAACAGGCCCCGCGGGCATGACAAGTAATTTCCGTGACGGCCCGGTCGGCAAAAGGGGCATTTTTACGGCCGTATCCGGTGCTCACGATGAAACCCAGGGCATCCCGGGTGACACCTGCGGATGCAAGGGCCCGGTCCAGCGCCTCTTTTGCCGCACTGGTGCTGCTGGCGCCGGTCCGGACAATGCTGTATCCTGCGATATGCTTCCTTTCACCTTCAAGGATAACCGCATCAGTACTGAGCGAGCCGACGTCGATTCCGGCGACGTATTTAAAGGCTTTCTTGCCTTTGCCTGTGTCCTGCTCGAGTCCGATTTTCATGATCTTGAAAAGCCCTTACAGTAGATCCGGTTACCGCAAAAACAACTAAGGCGGGCCTTTGCCCGCAACCTGAAGCCATCAATACTTCTTGTTCTTTCTAACAGCTTTTCAGGAGTAAGGCACTTTAAGCATCCACGTTCAGTTTTCCATCGCCTCGAAAAAGGCCTCGAGGCGGGTACGCGTCTGCTGTTCGGAGAAGGCCCTTTCGTCGGCGATGTCAGCTTCGATAACCACGGAAGGAATGCCCTGGCGTTCCAGCAGGAGCCTCTTGAGATCATACTGCCCCACGGAGTATGGCTTGCAACTCCTTGCAGAGTGGATGACGATTCCATCCACTCGAAACTCTCGAATAAGCTGCTCCATGAGCTGAAGCCGGTGTGCCAGGCTGTTGTTCAGAATCACCCTGCTGTAAGTGCGGGCAACGGATTCGAAAGGCCGACCGGCGTCCATGTCAGAGGCTGTCTCCGCCCAGGCGTTGGTGTATGTGGCCGTTACAAAACTCATGCCCCGCTCTGCAAACAGGGTGGAAAAGTCACGGACTTTGTACCATACGGCGATGTTGTCCCACATCAGCCGCTTCCGTTCTTCACGGAGGGCGCCCTGTCCTCTCTCGACCCGCTGGTTAAGTTCCTCGAGAAGGACGCGATAATATTCCAGGGCCACGGGCAGCCCCCTAAGGGAGACCACCGGCGCGAGGTGGACGAATGCCTCGAATATGGTCATGGGGGCCGGAACGGCCCTCATGGTGTCCAGGACCGCCCCCCAGGTCCCGGCCGTCTCCCTGGAGAGGTCCAGGGCCGCCTCGAGGGCCTTCATCTGAAAGCTGCGCCCGCTCACCATCTCCAGGGTGGGAATCATCTCTTCGAGCTGGGAGGTCATGTAAGCGATATCCGCTTCGGAAGGTTCCCCCGCGTGATTGAAAGGCGTGTCGAAGAGCAGGAAAGGGATGCCCCACTGTTCCGCAAGGACGGTGTACCAGTAAGCCACGGTCTGGCATATGTTGTTGGACGCAAACAGGAGATCGGGCAGGGGGAGCTTTCCCGCAGGGGTTTTTCCTGACAGGGCCACCCCCAGGTCGATACGCGCATAAGAGCAAAGATCCTGGGAATAGCCGCTCTGCTCGGCTACGCTGCATAATCTCCCCCCCATGCCCTTGGCCCCGCACAGTGCTCCATGATTCTCCGGGTACACGGTATAAAAACCGAAAGCGCGCAGCAGTTCCACCGGCGCGCCGCTCGTTACCCAGGCCACGGGCGCGGCGCCCTTTGCGTATCGAGACAGGAAATAGTGGCGGGTCATAATTTCCCGCAATCGCCTGCTGCATGCTAGGGGCGGCGCCGTGTCAGTTTGGGCGGGGCGGCTTTTTTTCCCGCGTGTCCGCCTCAAAGCTCTTGAGCCCCCCATGAGAGCGGGAGCCCCTATGTCTTTCATGAATTTGAACCTTGCCCGCGCTGCAAGGGACATGCTCATTGTCTCCCAGGTCGAATCATCTCAATGAACGCCTCTATCCGCGTCTCAGTCTGCCCCGAGATTTCACGGTTCACGTCGTTTTCCAGAAACAGTGAATTAAACCCCTGTTTTCTAAGGGATTCCTTCAGGTAAGGGTGATAAAATAGTTCCGGCTCGCAGAACTTCACTATGTTGAAAAGGACGCCTGCGGCGCCGCAACGCACGGTCTTTCGGATCAGCTGCTTAAGACGCTCCCCAACCGGGCTGTTGATTGTTGAGCAGGCCGGCATTCCCAAAAAGCTCTCCACCAGGGAGTCCAGGCCGTCCACGCCGGTGGCGGTTTCGCCTGAGATCCGTCTGCCGCAGGAGAGAAAGTCATCATCTCCAACGCGCACGCCCATGCGGTCCAGGAGAAGGAGAAGATTCTCGGGATTGGGAAGCACCCCGCTCATAACCAAGCAGGGTGAATTCAAGGGCTGGTCCGTCTTCCGCTGATCCAGGAATTCCTTCATCATGGGGATCATGTCGTCTGGATGCATGTACTCCGCCATATGCGCGATCCGGTAGAACTCGCGGTTTGATGCGTCCAGCCGTCCCTCGGCCCTGGCCGTGTATATGGCGGTCAGGGTCTTTTGGAGTTCCCGTCCCTGAACCACGGCATTGTGGAGCGCATCCCTGTCCGGGCGGCCATAAAGCCGCTCCAGTTCTCCCGCGATCCTCTCGAGTTCCCCGCGCAAAAAGACCTTTGATGCACGGGTGTACGGCGCCTTGGGAGGGTAGAAAAACAGACAGGGTTTTTGGACGTCGAGATAGTCCCGCACCATGGAGCCCAGATTCTGAATGGAATCACAGGTGTGGGGAAAAAGAAAACCGTCCAGGGCTTCGCACTTTCCCTGAATAACGAGTTCGAGACCTCCTTTGACGATGGAGCATATGGTCGGCTGTAAGTGGATTCCTGAACTCGAGGTGTCAAGCTCGGGGTCCCAGATCTCCACGGGCAGGACGTCTTGTGCCCAGAAGAGTTCTCTTGAATACCGGCCGGGAAATACACCAAAAAGACGCCTCCCTCGTCCCTTTTGAAGGGGGAGGTATTCCTTGCGAAGAGGCGGTTCGAACGCGTTCATGCGGTTTCCGTGGCCGCCTTACAGGGCGGTATCACAAGAAGTGTGCAATCACCGGCTGAAGGGTGTTTCCTGAAATGCCTGCCGCAGCTATATGATTTCACTTTGACTTCATTTTTCGAACAACACGGATATCGGTGATCCGGGTATCCGGGTATTGACCGGCAACATCTTTCTCCAGGTATTTGACCATGTCCCAGATTGTGTTCAAGGCGGCGCTCACGCCGACCAGGGCTTCCATCTCCACGCCGGTCCGCGCCTGCGCCCTGACCCGGCAGGACGCTGTCACGCCTTCTTCATTTAGGGAGAACCGGACATCAACGGTGTCAAGGGGAATCTGGTGGCAATGCGGTATCATGAGGGATGTCTGTTTGGCCGCCTGTATGGCAGCCACCTCGCCAACCACAAGCGGGTCTCCTTTTTTAACGTTCCCTGATCGAACGGCTTCCATGGTCTTGATGGAGAGCAGTATTTTTCCGGACGCCTCGGCCTCTCTCAATACAACCGGTTTTTCTCCGACATCGATCATTCCCATAAGGTGTTCCTCTTAAAGAGCATGAGTTTGTTCGGCCGCGTCTGCTCACAAACGGGGTGATTCGTGATTACAACGGTATTTCGCTTTTTCGCACCGCTTCGGCCTTTATGCGGTCCACGGTGCCCATAAGGGCCGGGAAAACAGCCTCGCGGGTCTCTCCAGCCACCGCCACCGCCATGATCTCATCCCCTACCTTGAGCAGGCCCTCAAAGGTTTCAACTAAAACATCAACAATACCATCCATGCCCTTTGTTTCATTAATTATTTTGGCAACAATATCCTGATTGTAGAACACCTCGACCTCTCGAACCTGAAAGCCCTTCAGGCTTTTTCCTCGAACCACGCCTAAATGGCAGGCGATCATTCCTATGCGATTGGATTCCGGGTGGCTCCGCAACCGTTCGATCAGATTGTCCATGCTGCTCATGTCTTTCCTCCTGTTCACTTACCTTGTTTTTATCAGGCGTTCTTAAGGCTTTCGGTGAATCATCCTTCGTGTTTATCGTCCAACCGAAAAAGCCTGCGGGTCGTTTCAAGGACCTGGTCCCTGCTGGGTCGGGCCGCCTTCTGCTTCAGGGTTAGGATGGGATCGTGAATGATCTTTTCGGCAATGGAGGTCGTCAGGAGTTCAATGGCCTGTCTCTGGTGCTCAGTGAGCTCCCCGAGTCCGGACAGGCTGCGCCTTAATTCGGTCCTGCGGATCTCTTCAACCTTTTCCTTGAGTCCCACTATGGTGGGAACGACGCCCAGTGTCTTGAGCCAGGCCTCGAAGCGCAGTACTTCCTCCTCGACAATGCGTTCGGCCTTCACCGCCTCCTTTCTTCGTTGATCCTGGTTGATTTCCACAACGCTTCTAAGGTCGTCGATGTCATAGACATAGGCGTTTGCCAGCTCGTTGACCCGAGGCTCCACGTCCCTTGGGACGGCTATATCGATGAAGAAGAGCGGCCGGTTTCTCCGCTTCCTGAATGAATGCTTCACCTGTTCATGGGTGATGACGTACTCCGGCGATGCCGTGGAGGCGATTACTATGTCCGCCTCGGTCAGTTCTGATTCAAGCTCCTCAAAGTAGACGGGCTTCCCGTTGAAGGTGCGGGCCACATTGACCGCCCGCTCAAAAGTGCGGTTTGCCACGCTTATTTCACCTACTCCGTGAGACAAAAGGTGCCTTGCGGCCAGCTCGGCCATTTCGCCGGCTCCAACGAGCAGAACCTTCCGGCCGGCGAGTTGATGGAATATCTTTTTTGCGAGTTCCACCGCCGCATAGCTTATGGAAACCGCTGCATCCGAGATGCCGGTCTCGGTCCGGACCCTCTTGGCCGTGTGAAAAGCCCTGTGCATGAGCCTGTTGATAATTACACCCGATGTCTTCGCTCGTGTCGCCTGAAAATAGGCCTCCTTGATTTGTCCCAGGATCTGCGGCTCTCCGACCACCATGGAATCCAGGCTGGATGCAACCTTGAACACGTGCCTGACGCTTTCCATGTCCTCGAGTGTGTAAAGGCCCGGGATCAGCTCCTCCTGCCGGACACCTCCGAGCCTGGAAAAAATCTCCAGGATTCCGTTTTGGGCCTCGTAAACGTTGTCAGCGGTGTAAAGGGCCTCCACGCGGTTGCACGTTGAGATAAAAAGCCCTTCCCTGATCGCAGGGTGATCGCGCATCACAGAAAGGGCTCTTCCCACGTTTTCCGGATCTCTTGCCAGGCATTCCCGGATCTCCACCTTTGCGGTTTCGTGGTTCATGCCTATGGTGACTATGCTGGTCATGGCGCAGCTTGCCTCTCCAGGCTCTTGAAACTGTGATAATCACTGGACAGTAAACTGACGCCTATGAAAGTGAAGATCAGGAGAAAGAAACACACAATCGACATGACGGCCGCACGTTTTCCCCGCCAGCCCACCGTGAGCCTCTCATGCAGCAGCACTGCATATGCCAGCCAAGTGATAAGGGACCAGACCTCCTTGGGGTCCCACCGCCAGTAACTCCCAAGGGCCTGCTGTGCGTAAACGGCGCCCGTAACCATTCCCAGTGTCAGCAGGGGAAAGCCGATAATGAGGGCTTGATGATTGATCGAGTCCAGCGTGTGCAGAGAAGGAAGGCGGGTGTAAAGAAAACCGAACCGTTTTCCCTTGATCTGTCTCTCCTGGAGCAGATACATAACGGCGGCTGCGAACATGATCGCGAACATCCCGTCTCCTGCAAAGATAGTTACCACGTGAATGGTTAGCCAAAGGCTCTTGAACAACGGGCTTACCGTTACTGTTTCGGTACCGGGAATGGTAGTGGAGACAATCATCAGCACCGCGGCCAGCGGCGCAATGAACGACCCCAGCACCATGAGCCTGAACCTGAGCTGGAAAAGGAGGTACGCGCCCGTTATGGTCCAGGCAAAGAAACCGAGGGCCGACTTCAGATTCAATACCGGAGCGGTTCCCACAGCAATGTACTGGTGAACGAGGAACACGGTGTGAACCGCAAAACCCGCCACAAGTATTCTATAGGACCATTTGAAAACTGACTTGTTTTGCCGGACTATGAAGACGATCATCCCTCCGGTTGCCAGTAGGACGAGTACCAGGGCCAGTCTGTAAAGGATCAGCGCCATTGTCCTGCCCGCCTTTCAACGTGCTCCAGCTTCTTGCGAATATCGGTTTCGCTCCAATCGGTCCCCAGGATCTCCGTCAAAACGGCGGCGGCCGATGACCAGTCTTTCATGCGAAGCGCTTCCATGAGATTCGACTGCACCAGTTTCTGGAACAGGGCACGATTGTCAGCCTGGTTCAGCCTTAAAGACAGCACGTGCTCACGGACGCTCCCCATGACGGCGAGAAAGTCTCCGTACTCCGGGCCGAAGCGTTTCTCCAACTCCTCGCGAAGAGCCCTGGCCAGGGCCGGGCTGCGTCCGGAGGTGGACACCGCCAAAATGAGATCTCCCCGCCGAACCACGGCGGGGACAATGAAAGAGCAGTCCGCGGGCTGGTCAACCACGTTGACAGGGATTCCCCTTGAATGACATGCGGCGCTGACATGGCGGTTGGCCTCGGGCTCATCTGTTGCCGCGATTACAAGAACCGCCCCGTCCAGGTGTGAATCCTCGAAATCCCGTCCCACCCACCGGATGCCCCCTTCCTCGAACAGGGCCTGGAGTGACGGGCTGATCTCACGGCTGACCACGTCCACGTGGGCGCCGAACTCGAGGAGCGTCAGCGCCTTTCTTTCGGCGACCGCCCCTCCTCCCACGACAAGAACACGCCTTCCCTGGAGGTCCATCAGTATGGGGTAGTAGGCCACAAAGCCCTCCGCCTTCAAACTCGTTTGATCGTTCAACCAGCTTGACTGAGGTGTAAGCCGGGGTGTTCAGATATATCGGTCAACCATATCCGAGATAAAGCGCTCCACCCCTTTTTCCCCTCCATCGGAGCGGACCTCTGAGAGGAGACGTTGAATCTTGTCATATGTAGCCTGATCTCTTTCCAGGTCGTCCGTGGAGCGAAAAGCGCCTCCGCGCCGTCCGACACGGTAGATAAGGCGATCCTCGTCCGGAAGTTCCTGGTACCTGCGAATGACATCCAGCATCTTTTCCTTGTCGTCCGGGAGCTTCCCTGAAACTTCCTCAAGGAGGTTCATGATATGGTCGCTGGTAACGACACTCGTGATGCCCTCCAGCGTCTCTATGAATAACCGTATTTCCTCTGCAAGCATGTCATCGGTCTGCATGGTGAATCGCCCCTCCTCGAGAAGTTTGTGTAGAGGGACCCGTTTTGGAACGCGCAGGCTTCGCAGCCTTATGAAGTGGGGGTTGATGCGGTTCAGCACGCGGGCCGTGGCCAGGGCATGCTCTTTCCACATCTCCTGCCCGCCGAGACCCGGCATTATGTACTCCGAGAGCTCCAGACCCGCGTCAACCGCCTTGCGTCCGGCGTCCACCTGCTGTTCGCTGGAAACCCCCTTTTTGACGAGCTTCAGCAGTGGATCATAACCCGTTTCCAGCCCGACGTGTACGCGGTCGAGCCCGGCCTTTCTGATCTCGGTCAGGCCTTCCAAGGATTTACGGACTATGGTGCGGGACCGGGAGTAAGTGGTAACGCGCTTGATCTCAGGGAAGGTCTTGCGGAGGAACTGAAGTACTTCCACCAGGTCCCTGGTCTTCATGACCAGATTGTCCGCGTCCTGGAGAAAGCAGGAACCGGTCCCATAATAAAGCCATACGGCGACGCTCCTGGCGGCATCGGTCATTCCCTTGCTGTTAAACAGGGCGCTTATGACGCGGTCGTTTATCTCACCCTTCTCCCCAAGTTTCCAAGACAGGGCCTTGATCTCATCGGCCATATCCCGCGCGGCCTGAATATCCTGCTTGATCTCTTCAACGGTCCTGAGAGAGAACTTTTTCCCCTTGTACACCGGGCAGAAAAGACACTGGTTCCAGGGGCAGTTTCTCGTAACCCGCAGCAATAGGCTCTGGGCCTCGTTCGGCGGTCGAATGGGCCCTTGCTCAAAGCTTGAAACATTAGAACTCATGGTCTGTGATGATTCCTTTCCTTTGGAAATCAGAAGAAATTCCGTTTTTGTTTACCCTGTTTAAGAAGATAGTGCAACCACGCCTGGCGTCAAGGGGAACATCACTCCTGAAAAGCTGTCAGAAAAAACAAGGAGCATTGATGACTTTGGGTTGCGGGCAAGGGCCCGACTTTGTTTCTTAGTGTCCTTCGTGAACTTACTGGCGAAACATAGGAAAAAAACAGGGGCGGCCTCCATTAAAGGCCGCCCCTGAAATTGGCTCCCGCCGGAAGTCACGGACGATCAAACGTAAGTATACTCCTCCTCCTTGAGCCTGGCATGGGCCGCAGCCAGGCGGGCTATGGGGACCCTCGGAGGCGAACAGGATACGTAACTCAATTTGATGTGGTGACAGAACCTTATGGTTTCCGGATGCCCGGCCTGTTCCCCGCATATCCCGATCTTCATGTCGGCCCTCGTCTTACGGGCCCATTCCACCGTGATCAGCATCAGGCGTCCCACGCCCTTTATGTCAAGGACCTCGAAAGGATTGTGCTGCAGGATGCCTCGTTCGTTGTAAAGGGGAAGGAACTTGTTTTCCGCGTCCTCCCTGGAAAAGGAGAAGGTCGCCTGGGTCAGGTCGTTGGTCCCGAAGGACATGAATTCAGCCAGTTCCGCGATCCGGCCGGCACGCATGCAGGCCCTCACCACCTCGATCATGGTGCCGAACTTGAATGGCACCTTAATCTTGAATTTTCCTTCCACATCCTTGTGGATTTCGTCCACGTATTTGTGTACCCACCTGAGCTCCTCGAGGGTGCACACCTGGGGCACCATGATCTCCGCTGCGACCTCGCCCCCTTCCTTGATATGTTCCGCGGCCGCCTCCAGGATGGCCCGGATCTGCATGGCGTAAATCTCCGGATAGGTGATCCCGAGCCTTACTCCACGGTGTCCGAGCATGGGGTTTGTCTCGGCCAGTGCCCGGACCTTTTGCAGCATGGCCTCTCTGTCTTCAATCAGGTCCTCGGCCAGGTGTCTGTTCTTAAGCTCCTCCAGGCCGACGGTTATGCTCTCCAGATTCGCCCTGTATCGATTGAGAAATTCCGGGTCCAGCAGGTTGAGGGTATCCGGCAGTGCTGACATGCCCTCCACCGTCTTCTTGAGCTCGCGGAGGTGATCGATTTCGCTGACCAGCTCCTCGGCGGAAGGCAGAAACTCATGGATGGGAGGGTCCAGCAACCGGATGGTCACGGGAAGGCCGTCCATGATGCGAAAAATCTCCTTGAAATCCTCCCTCTGAAAGGGCAGCAGCCTGTCAAGGGCCGCCTGTCTTTCCTCGGTGGAGTCCGAAAGGATCATTTCCTGGACAATGGGAAGCCTCTCGGGCTGGTTGAACATACGTTCCGTTCTACAGAGCCCCACTCCCACCGCTCCGTACTTCTTTGCCTTTTGAACCGATTCGGGGGTATCGGCGTTTGCCATAACTTTCAGCCCGGCCATGTCGTCGGCCCAATCCAGCAGCACAAGGAGGTCTTCCACGAACTCGGGCTCGATGGTCGGAACCAGCCCTTGAAACACATTCCCGGTGGTTCCGTCGATTGTGATCGTGTCTCCTTCATGCAGGGTCAATCCTGAAATCACCGCCTCTTTGGTCGTGTGGTTTATGTGGATCGCCTCACACCCCGACACGCAAGGTTTTCCCATGCTCCTGGCCACAACTGCGGCATGGGAGGTCTTTCCTCCGCGGCTCGTGAGGATCCCCTGTGCCGCGAAGAACCCGTGGATGTCGTCGGGTTTGGTTTCCTCCCTGACCAGTATTACCTTTTCTCCGAGCTTGGCCTTGGTCTCGGCCCGGTCCGCGTCGAAAACGATCCGCCCTGAGGCCGCGCCCGGAGAGGCGGGAAGGCCCTGCGCCAGCACTTCCACCTTGGCATTGGGGTCGAGCCTGGGATGAAGGAACTGGGTGAGCATCTCGGGCTGAATCCGCAGGATGGCCTCTTCCTCTGTGAGGAGCCCCTCGTTCACCATGTCTATGGATGTACGGATAAAGGCCGCGGCGTTCATCTTGCCGTTACGGGTCTGGAGACAGTAAAGCGTACCTTTCTCGATGGTGAACTCAAAATCCTGAACTTCCTGATAATAGCTCTCCAGGGTGTGGCGAAGTTCCTCCAGTTCCCGGTACACCCTGGGCATATCACGGCGGAGTTCGCTGATGGGCTTGGGTGTGCGGATTCCTGCCACGACATCCTCACCCTGGGCGTTGATCATATACTCACCGTAAAGCCGGTTTTCACCTGTTCCGGGGTTCCTGGTGAATGCGACGCCGGTTGCGGAGTCGTTGCCCATGTTCCCGAAGACCATGGTGCATATGTTTACGGCGGTACCGTGGGCCATCTCCTCCGTTATCTGAAACTCCCGCCTGTAGTCCACCGCCCTTTTCCCCATCCATGAGTTGAACACGGCCTGAATGGAGAGCTCCAGTTGCTCGTAGGGGTCCTGCGGGAACGGAGACCCGGTTTTTTCCTCCACCACCTTCATGAAGGCGGCGGTGGCCTCTTTCAGGGCGGAGGCCTCGAGTTCAATATCCGTTTTCGCTCCGAACTCCTTCTTTATGCGCGAGAACACCTCATCAAAGGCCTCGTCAGGGATCCCGAGACAGACGCTGCCGAAAAGCTGGACCAGCCTTCGGTAAGCATCGTAAACAAACCTCTCGTTCTTGGTCAGCTTGATCAGCCCGCCGGCTGTTTCTTCGTTGAGCCCCAGGTTAAGGATAGTGTCCATCATACCCGGCATGGACATTGCTGCACCTGAACGAACAGACACGAGGAGTGGTTTCTTGGAGGAACCAAAGCCCTTTCCGGTCTTTTTTTCCAGATCGGCCATTGCCGAACGCACCTGCTCCATGACCGCGGGTTTGAGTTTCTTCATTTTGTCATTGAGGTAATCGAGACAGGCCTCGGTTGAAATGACGAACCCGGGAGGAACGGGTAGGCCTATCTGTGTCATTCCACACAGGTTCGCACCTTTTCCTCCCAGCAGCTTCTTGTTGGAAGCGTCTCCATCTTCAAATGCAAACACGACTTTTTTAGGTGCCATTTCCGCCTCCCTTGTCCCGCTTTTTTGTGTATTCTAGTACGTACGCAAAACCAATCAGGGCCAGCGCCAGACCTCCAACCCGCACAATGGAGATATCTCCGAAAAAGAGTCGAGAGATAACCAGTGAAAGGATTACCGAGATCAACAGGCGCAAACCAAAAACGCTCAAACCTCCCATGGCTTCGATCCCTTCGGTCCAGCGGAGTTCACACGCTCCCATGAGAAGCGGAGGCTGCGGGTTGATTCACGGAGGATGTTTCAGTCCCAAAGCTTCCGCTTGCACGCGGCATTTCAGGAATTCTTCTTACGCAGTGGAATCACCTTTGAGGCTGAGTTCTTGCCCCGGCCCTCTTTGCCCTCCTCTTCGCTTGGCTCTTCGGCCGGGAGCACCGCCCGTTTTACCCCTTCGATCCTGATCGGACGGCCTCCCATAGTGAAAGGCGTCCCGTTGATGTACTCTTCGCGAAGAATCCAGGTGACGGTCTGGGACGGAATCGTGAGCATAAGAAGGTTCAACCGGTACCAGTCCTTTTTGACGTCCGGCTCGATTGACTCGATGCGGGCGTACACAGTGGGTTCGTCCTGGTGGTATATGAGGACCACATCTCCTTCCAGGTTCTGTCCGGTAAGTTTTTGCATGATTCCGGTGTGATTTCCCTTTCCGCCTATGGGCCCGCGCGATATCCGTTCTCCGTTTGTCATGTGAACGAAAAGACGGCTTGATTGTCGATCCGGGCGGTATCAAATCCTTTTACCACAGCAAACAAGTGCGTGCAACAGGCACCAGCCAGACCGTTATCCTGACCTGCAAGGCCTTCAGCAGTGGCCGGGTTCAGGAAGAAGACGAAGAAAGCCTATGGATGGTCTCAGGGCTGAAGAACCCTGAACTCATAATGTTTTACGAGCAGAGAGCGCCCGGAGAATATCTGAAGCCTCTCGGAAAAAGGATCACCGGCCGCCTGGGGTTGCCCTGTTGCGCCCCGCACATTCCCGGCAATGGCAAAGGGCCTTTCAGTTTCCTGAGCCAGATCGATTCTGCTCTTGGAAGAGAGGTCTTCGGACAGGGAAACCCATCGGGCGTGAGGCGCCTCGCCCTCTTCCATCATGTCTGAGACCTCCTTGAGCTCTTTAGGGCTGCATATTATCGTGAAGCTCTCGACCGGGCTTTTTCCGTCCACCTGATAGTACTGATGCAGGGAAGGCATCACAAGGGTCGATCCCTGAACACGCTGCTCCACAGTGTTCAAAAGGGTCGCGGTCTGCTGGTCGGAGTGTACCACATATACGTAGCATCCCCGCTCCGGGTGGACGTATATGCGAAGCATGTCTCCCGCTATGAGCCTGTCGCGGCTCTTGGCCCTTTCCACCCGGTCTCCGGAAAGGACCTGAATGCCGATCTTGGCCCGGACGACCGTCTCGGAATCGGCTGTAGCCGGGGTGCCGGCATACCAGCTCAAGGACATGCCCAGAACAATGACAACAAAACACATTGTGCGAATTGACATGGATACCTCCTGTTGTGCGGCTTGGGCAAACCCTTTACACCGCTCGGCTCAAGAGAGTCCTTATTCACCAGGATTGGAAACGGGGCAAAGGGAAATGTATTGTTTAAATATTAGAAAACCCTTCTTCCTCGGTCAATCTTAATCTCCTGCTGATCCCCCTTTGTCCGGGACCCTGAAAGCAGAACGGGCCGGGCCTTCGACCCGCCTTTTACAAATTGATTTTTCCTTGACTACATAATAATCCCTATGGCATGTATATGATTTCACAAACTCCCGTGAGCTACTCTAAATCAGGCGAACACAACAGCCTTCGGTTTTCAAAACTCCCCGTCGGTTTACGATCGCCTTCGGCAAGGGGTCCAAGACCGGGCATGCATTCATTTTCCGTATCCCAGACACTAACCGTTCGGCAGTCAACCGTATTTCCTTCGAGACCGAATGGTCGCCGGGACTGAACCGCTGTCACCAGGTCCTGGATTACATTCAGGCGAAAAAAGAAAAACAGGAGAAGGTCTAACCAATGAGTGAGAAAAACTCCCACAACGGCTCAGTTATGGTGGTCGGTGCCGGGATTGCGGGAATCCAGGCATCCCTGGATCTTGCAGACTCCGGATACCTCGTTTATCTGGTGGAAAAACAGTCCGCCATCGGCGGGGTCATGGCGCAGCTTGATAAGACCTTTCCGACCAACGACTGTTCCATGTGCATTATCTCACCTAAACTCGTCGAATGCGGACGCCACCTGAACGTCGACCTCCTTACCAATACGGAGATCGTGGATGTTTCAGGGGAAGCCGGTCGCTTTCAGGTCAAGCTCAGGGAGAAACCCCGCTACGTGGACCTTGCCAAGTGCACCGCCTGCGGGGAGTGCAGCAAGGTGTGCCCCATTGACGTCCCGAACCTGTTCGACCAGGGCCTCAGGGACCGCAAGGCTGTATACAAGCTTTATCCTCAGGCCATGCCCAGCGCATTCGCGATTGACAAGCGCGGTACGGCCCCATGCAAGGCCACCTGCCCCGCCCATGTCAGCATACAGGGATACGTGGCACTCATCAGCCAGGGCAAGTACAAGGAAGCTTTGGAACTCTTCAAGTCCGCCCACCCCTTTCCCGCTATCTGCGGCCGGGTCTGCCATCATCCTTGCGAGGGTGTCTGTACCCGCGGAGATGTGGACGAACCCATTGCAATTCAGTATCTGCACCGTTTTATCGCCGACCTGGATCTGGACGAAAAGACACGCTACATCCCTCAGCCTGAAGAAAAGCGTGACGAAAAGGTCGCGGTGATAGGCGCGGGTCCGGCCGGACTGACAGCAGCTTACTATCTGGCCTGGCAGGGTTATCCCGTAACCGTTTTTGAAAAGCTCCCTGTTGCAGGCGGCATGATGTCCGTGGGCATACCCGCCTATCGGCTGCCGCGTGATATCATCGCCGAAGAAATCAAGGTAATCGAAGAGATGGGCGTCGAGATCAGGACCGGCGTCTCCTTCGGTGAGGACGTCACTCTGGAAAGCCTCAAGGGTGAGGGCTACAGGGCGGTGTTCATGGCCACTGGGCTTCACCTCAGCCGGAGGCTCAACGTACCCGGAGAGGATCATGACGCCGTGCTCAAGGGTGTGGATTTCCTGCGTGAAACAGCGCTTGGAAATGAAGTGCCCGTGGGAAACCGTGTCGTGGTAATAGGCGGCGGAAACGTGGCAGTGGACGTAGCGCTGACTGCCAGGCGGGCCGGCGGCAAAGACGTCACCCTGGTGTGCCTCGAAAAGCGGGAAGAGATGCCCGCGTGGGATTATGAAATCGAAGAGGCCCTCGAGGAAGGCATAAAGATCGTCAACAGCCTTGGACCGACACGATTCATGGTCGAAGGGGGCAAGCTCGGCGGTGTTGAGTTCAAGTGCTGCTCTTCCGTGTTCGACGAAAACGGCCGGTTCAACCCGAGCTATGACGAATCGGATATAAGCTCCATAGAAGCGGACACGGCCATCGTGGCCATTGGTCAGGCCGCGGACCTGAATTTCGCAGAGCCGCAGGGAATAGCCGTCTCGCCTCAAGGCGGTCTCAAGGCGGATCCGGTCACGCTCGAGACCCAGTTGGAAGGAGTCTTTGCCGGAGGCGATGTTTTCTATGGGCCCAAGTCCGTGGTGGATGCGGTAAACTGCGGGAAAGAGGCGGCTGAGAGCATTCACCGGTACATCAACGGGATGGACCTCCGGGAGGACCGCGAAAAAGACTGGTCCTACGAAAAGCCCGAAACGGAAGGCCAGCAAAGGGCCCCGCGAATCCCCATGCGGACCCTTGACCTTGAAGGGAGGAAAGGGAACTTCAAGGAGATAGCCCTGGGCTTCACCGAGGAGGAGGCTCGAAAGGAAGCCGAACGCTGCCTCAAATGCGGCATCTGCTCGGAGTGCTACCAGTGCGTATCCGCCTGCCTGGCCGGCGCCATCGATCACGAACAGGTGACAGTGGAAAAGACGCTGGAGGTGGGATCCATAGTAATGGCCCCCGGATTCACCCCCTTTGATCCATCCGCTTTTGACACCTACAGCTATTCCCTGCACCCCAACGTGGTGACGAGCATGGAGTTCGAGCGGATCCTGTCGGCCTCAGGCCCCTATGAGGGACACCTCATCCGGCCGTCGGATCACAAGGAACCCTCGAAGATCGCATGGATCCAGTGTGTGGGGTCCCGTGACATCAACAAATGCGACCATGCCTACTGCTCGGCCGTCTGTTGTATGTATGCCATCAAGGAGGCCGTGATCGCCAAAGAACACAGCAAGACGGAATTGGACGCGGCCGTCTTTTATATGGACATGCGTACTTACGGCAAGGACTTCGAGAAGTACTACTGGCGTGCCGAGGAGGAGAGCAAAGTCAGGTTTGTCCGTTCGCGCATCCATTCCGTGGTCCCCAGGGACGACGACACTCTCAGAATAAAATACGTCACAGAGGCGGGTGAGCCGCTTGAAGAGGACTTCGACATGGTCGTCCTCTCCGTCGGGCTTTCCCCCAACAAGGATATCGTCTCCCTGGCCGAGAGGATGGGGATAGAACTCAACTCCCACCAGTTCGCCGAGACAGGAACTTTTACCCCGGTCTCCACCAACCGGGAGGGCGTCTATCTGTGCGGCGTTTTCCAGGGGCCGAAGGACATACCCAGTTCGGTCATGGAGGCCTCGGCGGCTGCCGCGGCTTCCGGACAGATCCTGGCGGACGCCCGGGGGACAATGACGCGTGTCAAGGACCTGCCCCCTGAAAAGGACTTCTCCGGAGAGCCGCCCAAGATAGGCGTGTTCGTGTGCAACTGCGGGATAAACATCGGGGGCATCGCAGACGTCCCCGCGGTAAGAGATTACGCAGCAGGCCTGCCCCATGTGGTTCACGTGGAAGACAACCTGTTCACCTGCTCCCAGGACACCCAGGACAAGATGAAGGAGGTCATTCAGGAAAAAGGGATCAACCGGGTGGTGGTCGCCTCGTGTTCCCCTCGAACCCACGAGCCCCTTTTCCAGGAGACCATCCGCGACGCAGGCCTCAACAAGTATCTCTTTGAGATGGCCAACATTCGGGATCAGAACACCTGGGTCCATATGAACGAGCCTGAAAAGGCCACGGCCAAGGCAAAGGACCTGGTCCGCATGGCCGTGGCCAAGGCCGCCTTGGTGGAGCCGCTCCAGCAGTTCCCTCTCGCCGTCACGCACGCGGCTCTTATCGTGGGCGGCGGTGTGGCGGGGATGGAAGCCGCCCTGGGCATTGCCGAGCAAGGTTACCAGGCCTTTCTGGTGGAGAAGGGCAATGAGCTGGGCGGCGTGGCGCGGCGACTGCGCACCACTTGGAAAGGCGAAGACATACCTTCGTATGTGGAAAAACTGGCAGAGCGGGTTAAAGGCCATCCCAACATTCAGGTTTTCATGAATTCGGCGGTCAAGGACTTCAACGGGACAGTTGGGAATTTCGTGACCACGGTCCGGTCCGGCGAAGAGGGAGGTTCCTCCCAGGTCATCGAACACGGCGTGACCATCCTGGCTACAGGGGGCCGGGAGTACGAACCCGCCGAGTATCTCTACGGCAAGAACCCCAAGGTGCTTACCCATCTGGACCTGGACAAGGCGCTCAAAGAGGACGAGGCGGGCATCGGAAAGGCAGGCACCGCAGTATTCATCCAGTGCGTGGGGTCACGCATCCCCGAGCGGCCTTACTGCAGCAAGATCTGCTGCACCCACAGCCTTGAAAGCGCCTTGAAGCTCAAGAAGCTCAACCCCGAGATGAAGGTCTTCATCCTGTACCGGGACATGCGGGCATACGGGTTCCGGGAAGACCTGTACCGCGAGGCCAGGGAGAAAGGTGTCCTGTTCATCCGGTATGACCCGGAAAACGCGCCGGAGGTCACGGAGACCGCTGAAGGTGGTATTTCCCTTGTTGTCACGGATCACGTTCTCCAGCGCCCTGTCCGGATCGCTCCCGACCTCCTTGTCCTGGCCGCGGCTATACTTCCGGGCGAGAACAGGGAGCTGTTCGAGCTCTTGAAGGTCCCGGTCAACAATGAGGGTTTTCTGATCGAGGCCCACGCAAAGCTCCGGCCGGTGGACATGTCTTCAGAGGGCGTGTTCATGGCCGGCCTGGCCCACTACCCGAAACCCCTGGAGGAGACCATCGCCCAGGCCAATGCCGCAGTAGCCAGGGCCATGACCATCCTCAGCCGCGAAGGGATCATGGTGGGAGGTGTCGTGGCCGAGGTTATTCCCGAACGCTGCGCAGTGTGCGTCACCTGCGTAAGGACCTGCCCGTACGGAGTGCCGAAAATCGGGACCGAAGGCCACGCGGTCATTGACCCGGCCGAATGCCGCGGATGCGGAGCCTGCGTTGCTGAGTGCCCGGGTAAGGCCATTGTGCTGCGACACTTCACGGACGACCAGATTATTGCCAAGGAAGATGCCCTGTTCCAATCGGGTTGACGTGTGGATCCATCAGGCTGTGCGAAAATTATCATGACAACACTAAATTGCGGTGCCCCTGCCGCACGGCCGGATCTACAGCATCCGGCGGTCAAATAACAACCCGGGGCAAAGGGAGGTGCCATGGCTGAGTTCGAACCCCGTATCCTTGCATTCTGCTGTCAATACTGAGCCTATTCTGCAGCGGACCTGGCAGGTTCGATGAGACTTTCATACCCCAGCAACATCAAAGTGATTCAAGTGCCCTGCTCCGGCCGGGTCGACATACTACACTTACTAAAGGCGATAGAGGACGGTGCCGACGGCGTCTACATCGCGGGTTGTCTCGAAGGGGAGTGCCACTTCCTCACCGGAAACCTCAAGGCACGACGACGCGTCAATTACGTTAAGAAGGTCCTGAGCGAACTCGGAATCGAACCCGAGCGTGTCGAGATGTTCAACCTCTCCGCAGGGGAAGGCCCTCGTTTTGTAGAGATCGCCAAGGAAATGACGGAACGCATAAAGGAACTGGGGCCGAGCCCCTTGAACGAGAAGAAAGCCGCCTGAAGAGTACCGTAAGCTCGCTGTTGAGCAGAAATTCGGTTCCCATTGGACGCTGAATGAGGTGAGCCATGATTATAGCAGATCGAAAGCCTTTGACCGAAATCCTGGATATGATCGACGACTGTGACAAGGTCCTCATCATAGGCTGCAAGGGGTGCGTTACAGTGTGCAACGTGGGAGGCGCCAAGGAAGTCGGGATTCTTGCCTCGGCACTCAAAATTGCACGCAAAAAGGATGGCAGGCCCCTCGAAGTGGATGAAAAGACCATTGAGAGGCAGTGCGACCCCGAATACATAGAGCAGGTCAAGAACGATGTCGGTTCCTATGACGGTATTATTTCCATGGCCTGCGGTGTAGGCCCGCAGTTCCTGTCACAGGCCTATCCGGACCAGAGATTCTTCCCCGCGGTTAATACGACCTTTTTCGGCGGGGCGGTCCAGCACGGAATATGGGAGGAGCGATGCGCGGGTTGCGGTCAGTGCATCATCCATTTTTATGACGGCATGTGTCCCATCGCACGCTGCTCCAAGAGCCTGCTCAACGGCCCCTGCGGGGGATCGGCCGGCGGCAAGTGTGAGATCAGCAAGGAGGTGGATTGCATCTGGGACCTGATCGTTCGGAAAAAAATGGAACAAGGCCGCGTCGAGGACCTGCTGAGCGTAAGGCCGGCGAAATCGTGGGACACTGCACGCGACGGCGGTCCCCGGAGAAGCGTGAGGGAGGAGTTGGTTCAATGAGCGATCTGAAAGCTGGGAGTAATCTGGAAAAGGTCCTGAAAGCCGGTCACTTCGCTTTCACCGGTGAATGCGGTCCCCCGAAAGGGGTCAATGTGGAGCATCTCAAGGAAAAAGTCGCTCACCTGAAGGGCATGGTGGACGCCGTAAACGTCACTGACAACCAGACGGCCGTGGTGCGCATGTCCAGTTGGGCGGCCAGCACCATCATGCTGCAGGAGGGTGTGGAACCCAACTTCCAGATGGTCTGCCGCGACCGCAACCGCCTGGCCATGATGAGCGACATCCTGGGCGTCAATGCCATGGGAATTCGAAACATGCTGTGTCTCTCTGGCGACCACCAGCGTTTCGGTAACCATCCGCAGTCCAAAAACGTGTATGACATCGATTCCATGCAACTCATCGCCCTTGCAAAGAAGATGCGCGATGAGGGCAAGTTCATGAATGACGAGGAAATCGATGTGCCGCCCAGGCTTTTCATCGGAGCAGCGGCAAACCCGTTCGCCGAGCCTTATGAGTTTCGACCGTTCCGCCTGGCCAAAAAGGTCGAGGCCGGCGCGGACTTCATTCAGACCCAGTGTATTTACAACATGGAGCGGTTCAGGGAATTCATGAAGCGGGTCGTGGACATGGGGACGCATGAGAGGTGTTACATCCTGGCCGGAGTCACGCCGATGAAAAGCGTGGGTATGGCGAAGTACATGTCCAAGATGGTCCCGGGCATGGATGTCCCGGACGAGCTGATCCAGAGGCTGCAAGGAGCCGGCAAAGGCAAGGTGGCGGAGGAAGGCATCCAGTTCGCTCTCGAACAGATTCAGGAGTTTCAGGAAATGGAGGGCGTGGCCGGTGTTCACCTGATGGCCATAGAGTGGGAGCACCGCGTCCCCGAGATAGCCGAACGCGCAGGCATGCTTCCGAGGCCCCAGGTCTGATACGTTGTCATAGCCGGTCGCAACGGTTGAAATGAAACCCCCGGTGGATCCATGAGTGCTCCCCGGGGGTTTTTCAGCCGGGGCCTGATCAACGCCTTCGGGTTTTTTTCTTGAACTCTCCGCCTTTGCTCCTCTATGATGGATTTCATCGCCGACACTCAAAAGCGGCCTCTCCGATTCTATGATCTTCACCACGGCAAACGGTAAATCCTATGATACCCAAACGGACCTGACCGCCGAGGAGCGTCACGTCCTTCAGAAGCTAATCCTCTGGGAATCGATGGCCTCCTCCCTGGATGAGTTCAGGAACATAACCGCGGAAGCCCTGCGCAAGGGATGGAACAATTCGGGCCCGATCCGTGCAGGTGCGGCCCTAAGCGATATCGTCAAGGACCTGGAAACCAGGGTGGTTGCCCGTATTCAGCCGTAATCGGATGACTTCCTTATGTCGCCGCCCCGTCATTTGTGAGGCCTGCTTTCTTGATGACCCCTCCCCTGCGATACTCGCCTGAATCCGGACTTGAACCCCCGCGCTTCAGTCACAAGCCGGACTCGCGCGACCCTCTTAAAGTAGCCATTGTGGGCGGCGGCGAGGCCTGTTACAGCCTCCTGAAACTCCTGGACGATGAACGCCTTTCCCGCCTGAAGATGACCATCCTGGGTGTATCCGACCCCGACCCCGATGGTCCGGGCCTTCGCCTGGCACGCAGCATGGGCCTTTTCACCACAATGGATTTTCACACGCTCTATGACCTCGATATAAATATGATCCTGGAAATGACCGGGCTTGTGGAGATTCGAAAGGAGATCGAGCGCTCCAAACCGGCCGGAATCTCCCTAATGGACCACCGGGCTGTGCTTCTGCTCTGGGACCTGATTCAAATGGAGATGGAGCGTACCGAATTCGAGCGTGAACGTCAGCGCTATCAGGAAAAGAGCAGAAAGGAAGTGCAGGCTATCCTGGACTCCCTCCCCTACCGGCTCATGGTCGTGAACAGGGACATGACCGTGGTTACTGCGAATCACACGCTTTTAAAAGAGTTCGGGCTGTCGTCTGAAGAGGCGGTTGGAAAGCCTTGTTACAACGTGCGTTATGGACTGGACAGGCCCTGCGATCAATCCGGAAGGGAGTGTTTCCTTAGGTCGCGTCTCGAAGAGCTTCGCCGGGATGGGCTTGTGAGCACGTTTCAGAAAGTTCCGCATCCGGACGGACTTGAATGCTATGACGTGGTGACCATCTCCCCTATCTTGAACGATAAGGGGGAAGTGGTTCAGATCCTCGAGGCCTCCCGCGACGTGACCCAGCGCGTGCTTCTCGAACGCGAAGTCGAACACAGCAAGACCCTGTTCGAAAAAGTGATCGAGAGCACGGTGGACGGTATTGTCATGGTGGATACCAAGGGGAATGTGCTCATTTTCAACGAGGGAATGGAGAGCCTCACCGGCTATTCGGCCGACGATATCATCAACAGAGGACACCTGAGCACGTTTTATGACATTGATATCGCCAAGGAAAACATGCGCAAGATGCGAAGTGACCAGTACGGACCACCTGGAAAGCTCAATCCCACCAGCATGTCCATCGTAACAAAGGACGGTGAGGAGATCCCTGTGACGCTGTCAGCCTCCATCATCACCATAGATGGAAAAGAGATAGGCAGTGTAGGAGTGTTTCGGGATATGCGCGAGATTCTCGATATGCGCAGGGAACTGGAAGACGCACACCTTCAGCTTGTTCAATCCGAGAAGGTTGCTTCTGTGGGAAGGATGGCTGCCGGTGTGGCCCATGAGATCAACAACCCGCTGGCCGGGATCCTCATGTACGCCGAACTGCTTAAAGAAAACCTTAAAGATGACCAGCAAGGCCTTAATGACGTTCAGGAAATAGTGGAGCAGACACTGCGCTGCAAGGAGATAGTGGCCGAACTCCTGGAGTTCAGCCGCCGTTC
>CAYVDE010000013.1:0-50164 GCA_964450535.1 uncultured Desulfobacterales bacterium | reverse complement strand
TTTACAAGACTCATTTTCATCACCTTGGCGGAGCTGTTCAGGGCCGCCTGGTAGGCCAGTTCCTTGGCCATGAGGTCCATCACCGCCTCTGCGATGTCAGCGTCCTCCAGCTGTGATTTTCGGTCCGTGTACGTCAGCTTCAGGTCCTGAATGATGGTGGACTTCAGCTCCAGGCGGTTTAGCTTGGATCCGGTGTCGGCGATCAGTGAGCGTATGCTGTCCATCTGGCTGTCCAGCTCGTCCATTATCGACTGAATGGCAGGCACATCGTTGTTTTCAAGTGCCTTTTTCAAATCAACGAGGGTCTTGAAGATGTTGTCCTGGCCCGCATCGGGATCGCCCCAGTCGAAATCATCGCTCCCGAAGACGCTTTCTCCGTCCCTGCTGACGCCCACCTTGATCCCTTTGGCGATCTCGATGGCGAACTCGGTGTCGTTTCCCGTGTAGGTGGCCGAGGTGTTGCCGGATCCGTCTTCGCCCAGCTCGAACGGGACCGTATCAGTGTTGGTGCCTGCGAATATGTACCGGCCGTCCACCATGGTGTTGGCCAGGGATAAGACCTGTTGAAGGAAACCCTCTGCGACCCCGGCGGAGTTGACCCTCTCCTGCTCTCCCACGTTGGCGCTGGACATCTGGATGGTGAACGCCTTGGCCTGGCTCAGAATGTCTTCCACCTGGGTCAGGGCCGTCTCTCCCGTATTGAGCCAGGAATTCCCCATGTTTATGTTCCGCTCCAGTTGCCCGACATAATCCAGGGATGAGCGCAGGCCCAGGACGCTCACCAGCCCGACAGGGTCATCGGAGAGCCGGTTGATCCTCTTTCCCGTGCTGACCACCTGGTTTGCACGGAACATGGAGTCCGAAGTCCTGGCCAGGTTTTGGGTGACCGTGTCATAGACGGCCTTGTTTGAGATCCTCATGGCATGTCCTCCTATCTCGTGGCGAGAAGGGTCTGGAGCATCTCGTCCGCGGTGGAGACCAGTTTTGCCGCTGCTGCGTAAGCATGCTGGTACTTGATAAGATTGGTCATTTCCTCGTCCAGGGAGACGGCGGACAGGTTATCCCGTTTTTCCGTCAACTGATTGACGACCACTTCCGCGTATTCCTTCTCCCGGCGGACGCTCGCGCTCTTGATGCCCACCGAGCCGACCAGGTAGGCGTAGTATCCCTGGAAGGTGTCGTCCGCGGATGTGGATCCGCCGTCATAGGTATAACGGTTTAATTCCACCTTCTGATCCCTCAAAGAGGCGAGCTCCAGGGCGTTTGAGTTGTCCCCCGCGTAAAACAATCCGTCCTCGTAAACGCGGCCGGCGGCTATCAGGTCTTTGTCGTTTACAAGGGCGTCGTTCATGGTGATGTCCAGTGCGTCGCTGCCGTTGAAGAAGGTGTTGATTCCCAGGGCCGCCAGGACCCCGGAGGAGTCATCGGAGAAGGCGAAGGTATGATCGTCGTCATCCGCGGTGATGACAAGGTTGCCTCCCGACTCCGAGGCGGTGAGATTGTCAACATTTGCGTTTATGTAGGAGACCAGGTCGTTGAGCGTGGTGGACGCATCGACCGAGATGGGCGTATCGACCGGATTGCCGCTGGAGTCGTAAACCCAAACGGTGAATTCCCCATCAGAGATCCGTTCGTGGAAAGCCAGCCCGGAGTCTTCCGAGGCCAGCGGCTCATCTAAGCCTGCTTGCGACACCGCATATGTCCCGGTGACCGAGGACATCCCTTTGAGGCCCACTCCCTGGCTGTGTGTGTTGTTCACCTCCCAGATAACTGCGCCTGCCAGTTCGTCGAGTTCGTTCTTGAACTTGGGGATGATCTCGTCCCGGACTTCCAGCCAACCTCCCATTTGCCCGCCGTTGATGGTGTCCGTTATATCCACGTTCCCGCTGGAGCCCTGCCATGTAACCTGGCCGCTTACAAAGGAAAGCTCGTAGGAATCGGTCTTGCTGACCAGCGTGTATCCGCGGCCCGTAGTTACCGTGAAGTGGCCCTCACCGTCTTCGAACACATTGATGTCGAGGTGCTCTGAAAGGTTGCGTATAAGCATGTCTCGACGGTCCCGAAGATCGTTGGCGTTTCCCGTGATCTCCATGCTGATGATCTGTTTGTTGAGGTTGGCGATCTGGGAGGTGATCTGGTTGATCTGCTGGGTCCCTGCGTCAAGGGACAGGCCCAGTTCCAGGTCGAACCGGTCCAGGTCGTTTCGGATATCCTGAAACGACTGCGATAGCAGTGCCCCTGATTCGACCAGTACGGCCCTTTCGGCCGATCCTGATGGATTGTTGGACAGGTCGTGCCATGCGTTCCAGAAGGCGTCGAACTGTGAGTTGATGCTCCTGCCGGAGTTTTCGTTGAACACGCCTTCCAGCACACTGAGGTAAATCTCCTTTTCGGTCATGGCTGAGTAGTCCGCAGTCCGGTTTCGCAGGCTTGTCTCTACGAACGTGTCCATCTCCCGCTTTATCTCCTGAAGCTCTGCTCCTCGTCCGAATATGAAGCCGCCATAGGGGCCCGGGGTCTTGGCCCCGATGACCGCTGTCTGTCTCGAAAACCCGTCAGTGCTGACGTTGGCGATGTTATGGCTAACCACGTTCATTGCGTACTGCTGTGTGAGCAGCCCGTCCTTTGCAGTGTTGAGTACGAGTCCTATTCCGGCCATGGCATTATACCTCTCTGTGATACAAAGGGCTTCGCTGCGCCCTGTGTTCCTCGCCGGGGGGCCTGTAGGTCTGATCGTCCTTACCGGTTCCGGTGATTCTGGAGATGATCTCGTCAAATACGGCAAGGGAACTGCGGGTAAACTCCGTGTTTTCCCGGGCCCGATTCCGGATCTCCTCTTTGAGCCGGTTGATCTCGCTCCTGATAGAGGGCGGTGTTGAAGACTTCTCAGCCGGCACAGCCGGCAGTTCCTCGATGGCTTCCAGAATCGCCTGCTTTTCCTCCATGACGGCCCACAGCTCGGTCACGTTGATCTCAAGGAGACTTTCCCGCTCCTTATCCAGACAGCCTACGAGGTCCTGAAGAAGGGAGATCCTCTTTTCGGTTGTTTCCATGTTGTACCTTTCCAATTGTGGTATCGGCTTTCGATAAGAAAATCTCAAATCCGTGTTCCGGATAATCCGGCATTCGATCCGGTTTTCACGCCGAGGAACTCAGCCGGGTCCAGGTTCCGGCCGTGTCGTTTCACTTCGAAATGGAGATGGGGACCGGTGCTTCTTCCGGTGGAACCCACGAGGCCCAAGGAAGCTCCTGCGTCGACCCACTCCCCTTCGCGCACCAGGTTCTCACTGTTATGCGCGTAAAGCGTGGTGTATCCGCGGCCGTGTTCCAAGACAACCACATTGCCGTAATCCTCACGGAATTCGCTGGCGACAACCCTGCCGGCCATGGAGGCCCGAATAATGGAGCCTTCCTCGGCCGCGATATCAAGACCCCGGTGGAATCTCTTTTCACCGAATATGGGGTGGATACGCCAGCCGAACTCGGAGGAAACCCGTCCGGCGAGCGGCGGCCTTGGAGCTTCCAGTCCCCGAAGAGGCCTGCGGGGCAGGGAGAGTCCATCTTGTATTTCGACGGTAGGGTCTTTCGCCCGCAGCTGTTGATAGAGCAAGTCGGCAAGACCTCCTTTTCCGGCACTCGCCATGGACTTGGACAACTCCTGATCGAGCATGGACTCGTACACCTCTTCCCCTGTACCCCCGTGGAAGAGGTCGCTCTTTTCCACGGTTCGCCGCATGCTCTGAAGCAGTTGATACGTAAAAACGGCCTCGAAGTCTTCACAGGCCTTCCGCAGTTTCCGGTCCCCAGGGTCCTTTTGTTCCCTGAAAACGGCATCCGGTCTGATTTCCAAGACTTTGTCGAGCATCAACGGCTCCTTATACGACCCTTGTCAGATGACATCCAGCTCGGCATGAAGGGCCCCGCTGGCCCGAATCGCCTGAAGGACGGTGATAAGGTCCCGAGGGGACACGCCGATTGCATTGAGGGCGTTGACGACCTCCCCGAGGTCGGCCCCCTCGGAGAGATACATGAGCTTCTGCCGTTCCTCGGTAACCGTGATATCGGTATCCTCGGTCACAACGGTTTCTCCCCGGGCGAAAGGGAGGGGCTGGCTCACGTCCCTTCTTTCCTTTATCTGTACGCTCAGGTTCCCATGGGCGATTGCCACCGGCGCGATTCGTACGTTATCCCCCATGACGACGGTGCCGGTTCGTTCGGCCAGAATGATCCGTGCCTTGTTGTCGGGCCGGACACTGATCTGTTCCAGTTCAGCTACAAGGGGGACCAGGTTTCCCCGGAAAGATTGCGGGACCTGGACCCTGACGGTCCCCGCATCCGAGGGGGCGGCCATATCAGGGCCTATCTCGCGGTTGATGGCGCCGGCGACGCGAAGGGCCGTGGTAAAATCCGGGTTGTTCAGGCTGATGGTCAGTTCGTCCAGCGTGTTGAACTGGAACGGGATCTCGCGTTCGATGGTGGCGCCGCCCGGGATTCGGGCCACGGTGGGGTGGTTCTTCTGGACCCCACCTCCCGCGGCCCCGGCGGTGGAAAAGCCTCCCAGAAGGAGCGGGCCTTGGGCCAGGGCGTAGATCTTGTTGTCCGCCCCCTTGAGCGGGGACAGGAGAAGGGTGCCTCCTTGAAGGTTTTTGGCATCCCCCACCGAGGAGACCAGAACGTCTATCTCGCTCCCGACACGGGCGAACGGGGGCAGGTCCGCAGTGATCATGACTGCGGCCACGTTAGCCACTTTCACCTGGCCGGGAAGGGCGTGAATGCCCAGGCGTTCCATCATGTTAACGAGGCTCTGCACCGTGAACCTGGTCCCGGCGCCGTCTCCGGTCCCGTCGAGCCCTACCACCAGGCCGTATCCAACGAGCTGGTTGGACCGGGTTCCTTTTATTGATGCGAGGTCCTTGATCCGGGCCCCGTGTGCGGCGGACCCGAAAAGCGGCAACAGGCAGGTGGACAATAAAACCGCACAAATAATGGTGCTTGGTCTATTTATCCGCATGGTCTCTCCCCCCTAAAACGGCCACACGAAATCCACGGCACGCATGAGCCAGCCGGGCTTTTGCTTATCACTGACCGGCCCGCTCCCCGAGTATTCGATGGATGCCTCTGCGATGTAGCTCGAGAGCACCGTGTTGTCCGGGGAGATGTCCGCCGGCCGCACGAGCCCGGTCAGAGTGATATACTTGGCCTCGTTATTGACCTTTACCTTACGGGACCCCTTGATGAAGAGGTTCCCGTTGTGGGTTACCTCAATGACGCGTGCGGTGATGGACGCGGTCATTGTCTCGTTCCGTGTGGTCTCGCCGGAACCGTCGAAGTCGTTTGTGAATGAAGCCTTGAACATGTTCTCATTCTGGAAACCGGAGGGAAGGCCCAGTTCCCCGATTTTACCTTCCCATCCCAGCAGGTTGGTGATACCGGCGTTGATGGAGGAATCCCGTCCGGTCTTGGTGGCGGCCTTATTGTTTGCCCGCGAGGTCTCCACGATGTTGACTGTGAGCAGATCCCCGATCTGGGCGGCCCGAAGATCTTGAAAGGCGCTACGATAGGCCACCTCGCTCCAGAGGCCCGCGGCAGCGGCAGGGTCCCGGGGCTGCGCCGGTTCGGCCGGCATCGTGGGAACTGCCCGGGGCGGAACGGCCAGGGGCTCACGGCTGTCCTGGCCCTGTGTGGGAAACCCGGCGCATCCGTAGAGCAGGAGAGCGCATGCCAGGGTAATTGAGGTGCCAAGCCGTTTGATGATCATTGTTTTCTCCCTGCTTTCAATAGGACAAGACTCGTGTTTGTGTGGTTAAAAGCGGTCATTGGACGTTTTCAGAACTTCACGGTAACCCACCCCGGACCGGTGACGATCGAGGAGAAGTCTTTTCCGCTTTGCAGGTTTTTGACTCGAATGGTCTCCCCCAGACGACCGTCCTCAAGGGCTTCCCCGCGGGTTGTAATCCTAAGGAAATCGTTTTCAGCCAGGATTATGACCGGGCTTCCACGCTCCACCACGGGAGGGTGTTCCACCATGGCTGAGGTGAGGGTGCTTCCGGCCCTGATATTTCTCGCGGCATGCTGTCCCACGGCTTCTTCCTTGTTCGCCAGGGCGTCACCCTGACGGCGCATGGTGGTCTCTTGAACCAACTCCAGATCTTTTTGCGCGATGAGGTCTCCCCTCTGAATATTCCTGGAGGCACGCACAACCTCCCGGGTGATCGAGACTCGGCCCGAGACCGGCACCCTTCGGATCCGGCGGCTGTCCACGTAAAAGGTCATGGTAGCGGAGATGTTGCCGAGATAGTCCGTGTTGCCGTTCTCCCTGATGTCCCAGCGAAGGGCGCCTTCGGGAAGGGCCAGGTCTTCCGGAACACGGATCGATTCCATGGTGATCTCGTTTTCCGGCCAGGGCGAGGCCTTCAGGATGTGATCGCGGAACAACTCTTCCATTTGAGAGGATGTGACCACCTGTGCGGTTCGGTGAATCACCAGGTTGTGGGGCGCCTCCAGGATGATTTCCTCTCTTTGGTCACTGATGGCCGAGCCCACTTTGTAGTTAAGAAAACGCCTGTTGAACCTGTGTGTGTTTCCCGGAGCAGGGGCCGAGGAGACCTCCAACTCCTTCAAAGAGTCCACTCGCGGATCCGAGTCCGGATGAAACGATGCGATGTGACCCAGGATCACGATATCACCGGTTACCGTGGCTTCCTCCACAATGCGGATTCTAAGGGTGCCTTGGGCGGCCCGTACCGCCGTCAAAGAGAGGGTTAACACGGCAAATACCGTAATAATTGTTGTAAGGCGTAGAGAGCCTGCTGTCCCGGCGGTTTTCATTGCCAGCCCTTACCTCTTGATGTTGTTGGCCATCTGGAGCATCTCGTCCGCGGCCCTGATGGACTTGGAGGCCACCTCGTAGG
Source organism: uncultured Desulfobacterales bacterium (assembly GCA_964450535.1). Lineage (GTDB taxonomy): Bacteria > Desulfobacterota > DSM-4660 > Desulfatiglandales > HGW-15 > JAIPEI01. The sequence goes on along the minus strand of CAYVDE010000013.1, from coordinate 43,253 downwards.
CTCGCTGGCCCACGATCATGTTGACCATCTCCTCCACCACGTCCACGTTGGACATCTCAATGTAGCCCTGGGATATGGTTCCCATTCCGTCAACGCCGGGGTTTGACTCCACGGCGTCACCCGAGGCGTTGGAGGGCTGGAAGCGGTTTCCGCCCACGCTCAGGAGCCCGGCTGGGTTAGGGAAGCTGTGGAGGGTGAGCTGGGCGCTGGCAAGTTCAGTGCCGTCCGGTCCCAGGGCGAACATGTTGCCTCCCGGATCAACAGTGAAGTTTACGGTCTCAGCAGGGATGGAGAATTCGGGCTGCAACCGGTCACCCTCGGAGGTCACGATATAGCCTTCGGAGTCCATTTTGAATGCGCCTGCCCTCATGTAGAGTTCTTCGCCGTTACTTAGTATCTTGAAAAACCCCTTTCCCTCGATGGCGAAGTCCAGTTGGTTCTGGGTCTGGACATAGTCTCCCTGACTGAGGATCTTCTGGACCGATACCGGCTTGGTACCCATGCCCACCTGTATGCCTGTGGGGACCTCGCCGCCGGCGCTGGTGGCCGCCCCCGGGGATCGCAGGTTCTGGTAAAGCAGGTCCACAAAATCGGCCCGGCTCTTCTTGAACCCCACCGTGTTAACGTTGGCCAGGTTGTTGGCGATTACGTCCATGTTCAGCTTCTGAGCCGACATTCCAGAGGCGGATGTCCAAAGACTTCGTATCATTGCCCGTTTCCTCCTTCATCCATTATCGGATTCGGCTTACATCGTTGATGGCGCGCTGGTTCACTTCATCAAGGATCTGGACGGCCTTTTGATAGCTCTCAAAGGCCCGTGTGGAGTGGATCATGGAGACCATTTCCTCCACGATATCCACGTTGGGCAGCTCCAGGCTGCCCTGCTCTATCCTGGTTGTAAAAGGGACTGCGATCTCCGGCTCATCTTCCGGGTTTGAGAACATGGCCCGGCCGGCGGCCGACAGCTTGTCATTGTTGTCAAAGGATGCCAGGGCGAAATTTCCCACAATATTCCCGTCCGAGGAGATTTCGCCCAACCCGTCCACCTGAATGTCAGTGCCTTCGATCTGGATCGGACCGCCGTCTCCCAGGACCATGTCCCCGTCCTGGGTCACAAGGAACCCTTCGGTATTCAGGGAGAAGTTGCCTTTGCGCGTGTACATGATCCCGTCCGGGGTCATCACTTTGAAGAACCCGTCTCCGTGAATCGCCAGGTCCAGGCTGTTGCCCGTGGTATGAAGATCGCCTTGGGTGAAGTCTATTGAGGTCCTGACCAGGCTGGGGGAAGCGTAGTGAGGGCCCGCCTGTCCGGCTTCACGGGTGCTTTTCTGGGTCTCGAGTACATCCTGAAAGGCGATGCGGGTTTTCTTGTATCCATAGGCGGACGCGTTGGCCAGGTTGCTGGAGATCACGTCCATGCGCATCTGTTCCTTGAGCATGCCCTTTACCGGATTGATCATCCCCTGAAACATGGTGTCCTCCATTTTAGGCTCCAGGGAGTTCTCCCTGGTTGCCTCTTCACTTTGCAAGTAACGTACCAGGAGGACGGTGAAATATGAAAAGGTTTAGTGGCGGTTAATTTATTGAAAATATAGACAGTTTTGTCTGAGGGCGTTTTATGGAAACCGAGGTGATTCCTGACGGCAAGGAGGCATAGAAGGGCTTTCCCGTGGTAGGGAAAAGTTTGCCGGATGCCGGGGGGCTTTCCATTCTTATTCTGCTTCTCTGGCTCTCGCAAAGACGCAAGGAGGCCAAGAAGGAATCTAAGTGCTGTGCCGGTGTCGGTGGCTGTGTTCTATTTACTATCCCCTGTTCTCTTTCATGCGGTTCAGTCTGTAGGCAAAGGCCAGGATCTCAGCCACCGCCTTGTAGAGCTCCGGGGGAATTTCTTCATCAAAATCGAGTTGAATGAGCGCCCCGACCAGGTCCGGGTCTTCGCTGATGGGGATCCCCTGCTCCCCGGCAATTTCGATGATACGCTCTGCGAGCAGGCCTTTTCCCTTTGCTGTGACACGGGGGGCGTTGTTTTTCCCGGGTTCGTACTTGAGTGCAACGGCCTTTCTGAGTTTCTTCAGCATCAGGTTACCACGTCTACGGCGCCCGACATGCCTCCAACATCGAGAAAAGGGGTCCAGGGGGGATCGTCCCCTCGCCGCCGGCGGCAGCCGACGGCCCCCGGCTCGAGCCCGGCGGCCTTGAGCCCCACACGAAGCTCGTCCAGGTGATTGCTCACCAGGTCTGCCGTATCCCTGTTTTCCGTCAATATGCGGATGCTTACTATGGACCGGTTCAGAGAGAGGGAAATATCCATTCTGCCCAGGAGGGAGAAATCAAGGGAGAGGGACAGGAAGAATTCTTCATCACTCGGATCGCGCTCCCGGGCGAACAGCTCTCCGCCTCGAAACCCTTCATCGGGGTGACCCGGAATAAACCAGAACCAGCCCAACCCCTCTTTCCAGGCGTTGAGGTTGAGCAGCTGGTCCTGCTGAATAAGCTGAAGCCCTCGGCCCGCTTGGCTTGCCAGGTCGGCCGCCGTGGAGTCCGCCGGGTGCCTGTCACCAAGAGCGGCCTTCAGGGCAAGGAGCAGTCCCTTGAGGTCCGAGCCCCCCAGAGTCCGAATCTCCCCCTCCCTTCCTTGCATCAGGAATTGTGCGGCCTTATTCTCCAGGAACAGTCCCGAGTCCCTGAGCTGGCGTACAAGCCACTTGAAACTGTCTCCATCAGGGCCGCGATACACCATGCCCGGCATCATCCTGTCCCTCAACCGGAGCAGGACGTCTCGAACGCCCCGGTTAAGGCCCCGGTCTTCGGCCTTCAACGAGAGGGATTCAAGAATTCGACCCAGCTCCGCCCTTGCAGGTCTTCCTGAGGCCCAGAGCCTGACCGCGGAGACCCGTTCCGGGCGATCTCCTTCCACTACCCTCAAGACGAGCCGTTCTCCCGAAGAACGCACCTGGAAAAGGTGGTTTTGTCCCTCAAGAAGCGGCCGTGCGGCGAATGCGAGGAACTTGGCCCCGCGGGCCAGAAGGAGGACGTTTCCTCCACCCCGGACCTCGACCACCGTCCCCCGGAAGGTATCGCCCGGCTTGAAGCGGAGGCCCTGTCTTCCGGCCGCATCCGGGGTGGCGGGCTGTTGAGCGGGGTTTTTTGGAATGCCTCTCAGCATTTTGATCCTGGTATGGGCGGTTTTTTATGGGGAGCCATGCAAGCGGCTGCCGAGCTTCAGAAAGAGATCGATCTCTCCTACGGAAATACCGAGACGCCGGGCAACGTCTTCCCTCGTCAATCCCTTGTCAATCAGGGTGCGTATGGACTCGCGCGTGTCCTCGGTCTTTCTAAGTGAGACCTTGTCCCGTATGGAGGCCGAGTCCGTTGCCTCGAAAAGGTCATTGAACTGCCGGTAGCGATGTTCCGCCCGTTTCAGGGTCTCGTCCAGGCGCCCCAGAAGGCGTTGCGTCAGTTCGCGTTTCTCCTCCAGGTTTCCTTCGAGTTCGGCAGATATCTCCCGCATTTGGGCAAGGATTTCCTCGGACTTTTGAAGCTCCTTTTCTCGTTCTTGTGACTCCTTTGCCCTGCGACGGTTTCCGGACATGATCAGCCAGACGAGGACACCTACCAGTATTAAGTCTATGGCGATCTGTCCCATGATCCAGACTTGTATGTTCATAGACATTGAACGGGCCTTTCGAATTCCGTTAAGCTGGAATCGCCTCGTATTTACTTAAATGATCAGGTCCACCTTGTGGCTGCGGGGCTTCTTGAGACCGCCGGTGCCGTAGCTGAGAGGTTCACCGTTTTCGTCCTTCTCTTGGATTTCATCTGTGGCAAGGGCCTGCGGTTCAACCGTTTGGGCGGTGTCTTGACGGCCTTCTTCTTCCTTTTTAGATGGATCTCTTTGTTCTTTCTTGGCGGAGCGATCTCCGGGCTTCTGTTTTCGCGGCGGCTTCCAGACCCGGTTGGATGTGGGGCTCACCGGGGATGCGCCGCTGAGTTTTGACACGTCGTTCATAGCTGGCCTCCATTGTTCCTGTTTTGGAGGGACGGCCTGGTTGGAGCAAGAGGGAATCAGAGTGCCGGCGTATGAGTTTCGGTTCCGGTTTCACACGATGGAAATGCCGTTGACAACTACGCGAAGTACATCCGGCCGCAGGAGCTCCTCCATAATTTTCTGAGCCTCCAACCGAACGGCGGGCGAAATCTCCTGGATGTCCTTCCCGTCGCCGGCAAGCTCGGTCATGCGAAGATAAATCCGGTCTCGGATCAGGGTTTCCCTTTCCTTGAACCGCTTAGAGGACGCTTTGTCCCATGTTACTGAAATGGAAACTCTGGCTATCAGGCCTTTTCCCTCTCCTGGAGCCGGGATATAGAAAGGGGTAAGGTCATGTTCTGGAAGGCGGTGGGGAGAATAATGGCCCGGCCGCTGGGAGACAGCGCCGTCTTCAGGAGCGGTGGACGCTCCTGGTCCCGCAAACCGGCTGAGTGCCAGATAGCTGATGCCTCCAAAGACCGCCGCCAGGATGATCAATCCTCCGACAAGCAGGTTTCTGCGTAGAAACGCGGGCCCGGAGAAAAATGAGGATGTTTCACCTCCTTCTTCCTTACTGTCGACGGCATCCGGGTTTTCCTGGATCTTCCCGCCGGCCTCTTTTTCCTCGGAGCCAGTCATGTCGTTACCCCCACCCCCGGCCTCAGCCTTCCAGCCGGGAGAAGTAGCCTTTAAGTGAACCTCTCAGCCGCATTACCGCTTTTGTGTGCAGCTGTGATATGCGTGACTCGGTATACCCCATGACCTCGCCTATCTCCTTCATAGTCAACTCGTCGTAGTAGTATAAAGAGACCACGATGCGCTCGGTCTCAGGGAGCTTCTCAATGGCCCCGGCAATCACGTCCCTTATCTCAGACAGGTCCAGGGTGTCGGATGGATTGTCGGGTGAAAGCTCCGACGGCGCCTTGAAAAGCCGGAAATCATTTGCTCCTTTTGAGACTACCTGGTTCAGTTCGTCGTCGCTTATCAATGAGACCCCTCGGGTCTCATCGAGCAGTTCGTAATAGGATGCCATGTCTATGCCCAGTTCCTCAGCAACCTCCTCATCCTTTGCAGGCCTCATGTTCCGGTTTTCCACTTTCAAGAAGGCGGCTTCGAGCTGACGGGCGCTACGGCGCACCGAGCGCGGCACCCAGTCCATGGCGCGCAGTTCGTCCAGCATGGCGCCTCGGATCCGAAATTCCGCGTAGGACTTGAAGGCCACGCCTTTGTCCGCGCTGAATTTTTCCACGGCGTCCAGCAGGCCCATAATGCCTGCGCTTATGAGATCGTCCTGACTCACGTGCTGTGGAAGACGCATTCCCAACCGTCCCGCAATGGTCTTGACCAGCGGGGCATACTCCAGAATCAGCTTTTCCCGCTCCACGGGATCCTTCTCCCGTGTTTCCTGACAGGACACCTGGGAATACCGTTTGAGTTTGTTCATCGCGGGGTTGGGCATGTTTCCACCCTGGTCAGTGCTCCAGAAAATTCTGCCGGAAGAACCGGATATCCCCTTCAAGATATGGCTCATCACCGGCCGTCATGAGGGCCTCGGCCAGTTTTTGAATGCGGCGGCTGGCAGGGGCCTCGGGGAAACATTCCAGCACGGTCCTCTGTTTCCGGACGGCGGCGGGCATAAATTTGTCAAAAGGTATCCAGCCAACGTAATCGAGAGACGGCGATCCCAGAAACTGGTCCACCACAAGGCTCAGGTGCCGGTAGATTTTTTCGGCCTCTTCGCCGTTTCGCGCGGCGTTGACCAGGACTTTGAACCGCTTCTGCTTGTAGCGGCTGGTCAGGACCTTGATGAGCGCATAGGCGTCGGTGAGCGATGTGGGTTCGTTGGTGATCAGCACCACCTTTTCCATGGCTGCGTAGTTGAAGTACATCACGTTTGACGAGATGCCGGCCCCCGTGTCGATGAGAAGGATGTCGAACCTGTCCTTGAGGGCGTCGAGTTCATCCAGAAGGATAAGCCTCTGGGTGTTGTCCAGTTCCGTGAGTTCCGGGATACCCGAGGCGGCCGGAAGGATCTTGAAACCGCCGGGACCCGAGATGAGGATCTCGTCGAGTGTCTTGTCTCCTCTCAGGAGGTGATCGATGGTGTAGCGGGGGTTGAGCCCCAGCATAACGTCGAGGTTGGCAAGGCCCAGGTCAGCGTCCAGAACCAGGACGCGCATGTCCATCCGGGACAGGGCCAGGGCAAGGTTGGCAACGACACTGGTCTTGCCGACACCGCCCTTTCCGCTGGTGACCGATATGACGCGGATTCGCCTTCGGACGCTCACCCTTTTGGATCTACCGTTCGGGTCAGCCCGCTCGGGTTTATCCATTGCCATGTGATCCTCGACCAAGGACCTCAGTCCCGTTGCCTGATCCATGTTTGACCACCTCATTCATGTCTTCAAAGGAACCACCGGGGTCCCCGGACGGGCCTTTCAGCATCCCGAGGAGTAGTCTGGCAAGACGCTTTCTCGATGCCTTTTCAATGTCCTCAGGCACCTTCTGCCCGGTGGTGAAATATGATACGGGTTTCCGCCTGGAGACCAGGAAGTTGAGCATGGGCGATGCGTCCATCACTTCGTCCAGCTTGGTGAAGATGTAACTCTTGAAAGGCAGAAGGCCGAATTGCTCGCGTGCACAAAGAAGGTTTCCGTAGTCAGTGGTTGCGCTCAGCACGAGAAAGTGATGGATATCATCGAGGCCGCGGAAGAGTCTTGCCAGTTCTTCTATGTCCTGCTTTTGGTTGGGGCTTCTGCCGGCGGTGTCTATCAGAATCAATTCGGCATCTTGGTTTCGGTGAAGGGCGTCCTCCAGCTCCATGCGTCCTGATGCCACTTCCAGAGGAATCCCCATGATTCGCCCGTAGGTCCTGAGTTGGCTCACAGCGGCGATCCGGAACGTGTCAAGAGTGATCAGGGCGGTCCGTGCTCCCTGTTTCACGGCCCGCAGGGCCGCCAGTTTTGCCAGGGTTGTGGTCTTGCCTACACCCGTGGGACCGATGAAGGCATAGATTTCCCGTGTCCCCGGGGGATTCTCCGGGATCCCCACCCGGACCTTTCGAAGCAGCCGGGAAAGGGATTCCTGTAGCAGTTCGGTTTCCCCCGCCCCCGCCTTCAGACCGTTGTCACGGCGGAACTCGGTCATGAGGTCCAGGGTCAACTCCGGCCTGAGCCCGAAGGAGTGGAAAAGCCGGTGCAGGCAGCGAATCGAGGGATCGTAATAGAGTTCCGGAGGCAATCCCCTGCCTGCATCCGCAGTAAGTATGGCCGCCTTGATGTCCCGGAGTTCTTTTTCCAGGGTCTCCCACCGTTCCGTCATTGCAGTTGAAGCAGGGAAGGAGTCCGCTCCCATACCCCGGGCATTGAGTTCGTCGGGAGGTGCGAAGTCAACCGCCGCGGTCACCTCCACGCGCTTCCCCCCGTTTTTGCCCTCCCCGGGAACCGGCTGCAGGGTCCTGGTACGCAGTATCACAGCGTCCGGCCCCATCTCTTTTTTGACCATTCTGAGGGCTTCCCGGTTGCTGGCGGCGATGAATCGTTTGATGTTCATTACGCCTCGACTCTAATCTCTTCAACGGTTTCGACCTGGAGCCCGCTGGGTATCTCATTATAGGAGAGCACCGTCAGCGGAATCTGGAAACGCTCACACAGCTTCTTCAGATGCCTGCGTATAGTGGTGGAGCAGAGCATTACAGGCTGTTCGAGCCTGACCGAGGCCTTTTCCACGGAGCGCTTGATCACCTCGATGATCTGATTGGCCTGCCTGGGATCGAGAGCCAGGTATGACCCGTATTCACTCTGGTTGATTCCCGAACCCACAGCCTCTTCCAGGCCGGCGCCCACGGAAAGTACCCTGAGGACCCGGTCTTTTCCGATGTAGGGCCTGGTAAGGGAACGTGCAAGACGTTGCCTGACGTATTCGGTGAGCAGGTCCGTGTCCTTGGTCATGGCGGCGTAGTCGGCGAGGGTTTCCAGTATGGTAAGCATGTCCCGGATGGAGACCTGCTCACGCACAAGATTCTGGAGTACCTTCTGGAGAGAGCCCAGGCTCAGGTGAGCGGGCACCAACTCCTCGACGACTTTTGGATTCGTCTCCGACACCTTGTCCAGAAGTCGCTGGACTTCCTGCCGTCCCAGAAACTCGTAACCGTCCCTGCGTACTACTTCGGAGATGTGAGTGGTGATCACGCTGGGCAGGTCCACCACTGTGTATCCGGCGAACTGGGCATCCGCCTTCTTGTCTTGGGAGACCCATATGGCGGGCAGCCCGAAAGCGGGATCGCGGGTTGATACGCCTTCGATTTTTGCCTTTACGTCGCCTGGATCGATGGCCAGGAGATGGTCCATTAGCAGTTCGCCCCGGGCGACCTCGTTTCCTTTGATGCACACGGCATATTCGTTGGGTTTGAGCTCGAGGTTATCGCGGATGTGCAGAGAGGGCATAACTAAGCCCATTTCCATGGCGAACTGCCTTCTAAGGGAGCGGATTCGTTCCAGGAGGTTCCCCTGGGTCTTGTTGTCCACGAGAGGTATGAGACCGTAGCCGATCTCCAGCTCCAGGATGTCCAGGGGAAGCAGACTTTCCACCTCCTCGGGTGTGGCTTCCTGGGCTGCCTCTGCGAGCCGGGCCTCGGCCGCCTGTTCCGTTTTGGCCCTCTCGGCGCCAGAGACCACCCGCCCGAAGAAAAACACGGCCGCGGCAAGGAGCAGAAAGGGAACTGCCGGCATGCCCGGTGCCAGGCCGAAAAGAAAAATAATGCCGGCCGAGATCATGAGGGCCCTTGGATTCACTCCAAACTGGCGTGCCAGCTCCGTCCCGATGTTATTCTCGGCCCCGGCGCGGGTGACCAGGATTCCGGCCGCGGTGGAGATCACCAGTGCGGGAATCTGGCTTACCAGGCCGTCACCTATCGTGAGCAGGGTGTAGTTCTGCACCGCGGTTCCAAAGTCCAGCCCCATCTGCAGGACGCCGATTATGAGACCGCCGATGATGTTCACCAGGGTGATGATGATCCCGGCGATGGCATCTCCCCTGACGAACTTGCTGGCCCCGTCCATGGCCCCGTAAAACTCGGCCTCCTTGGCTATCTCTGACCTGCGGGTCCGGGCCGTGTTTTCGTCGATGAGCCCCGCGTTGAGGTCGGCGTCTATGCTCATCTGCTTTCCGGGCATGGCGTCCAGAGTGAACCGGGCGGCCACCTCGGCGATCCGGCCGGCGCCTTTTGTAATGACCACGAAGTTGATGACCACAAGGATCACAAAGACCACCAGGCCGACTGTAGGGTTTCCTCCTACCACGAAGGATCCGAAGCTCTTGATGATACGCCCGGCGGCCAGGGGCCCGCTGTGTCCGTCCAACAGGATCAGTCTCGTGGAGGCGATATTCAAAGACAGCCTGAAGAGGGTGGCTATAAGAAGCATTGACGGAAAGACCGAAAAATCAAGCGGGCGTACCGCATAGATAGTCAGGAGAAGCACCATAACAGCAATGGTGATGTTGAAGGCCAGGAGCATGTCAAGGACGCCGGTGGGCAGAGGTATGATCATGACCATGAGAATGGCCACTATGCCCAGGGATATGCCGATGTCCACGTTGGACTCCAGGGAGAAACGTTTCCACGGCAATTTGATTGCGTCCATATCAGTGTCCTTTATCAGAGGATCCGCTCAACCGGGTGGACACCCGGCCTGTTCAGGGGGTCCGTCCGGCCGCGGCGGGGGATTTTTTCTTGAGGCCGTATACATAGGCCAGGATTTCCGCAACGGCCTGGTAGGTCTCGGCCGGGATCTCGTCCCCAAGCTCCAAATTATACAAGTTCTGTGCCAGGGGCCGGTTCTCCACGATGGGGACGTCGTGTTCCCGGGCGATCTCTTTTATGCGGGCGGCAATTCTCTGTGAACCCTTGGCAATCACTACGGGGGCGTGGCTCTTTCCCGGGTCGTATCGCAGGGCCACTGCAAGTCGAACGGGGTTGGTAATCACCACATCCGCCTTCGGGACTTCCGCCATCATGCGTTTTCTGGCCATCTCCCTTTGTATGGACCGTATGCGTCCTTTGACCATGGGATCCCCTTCAGTCTGCTTATGTTCATCCTTGACTTCCTGCTTGGTCATCTTGATGTCCTCTTCGTGCTGCCAGCGCTGGTAATAGTAGTCAATAATGGCCAAAAGGAGTATCACAGCGCAGCATTTAATAAGGATACTCATAGATTCCTGGCCTAATAAAAATATGGCGGATGATGGATCTTGGTATGTTATGGGAATTAATTTAGGAAAGGCCGCCTTTAAAGTGGTGAAGGCTACCCAGCCGACTATGACCAGCTTGGCGATGGACTTTGCCAGTTCCACCAGGGATTTCTTTGAAAAAAGCCTCTTTAATCCTGACACAGGATTCAATTTTGACGCTGATGGAGTCAAGGCTTCGACGCTCAGGAGAAGACCGGTCTGCAGGGCATTGGCAAGGACGGCGACAACGCTGAGGACGAGCATGATGGGAAGGATTATCCACAGGATGTCTTCAGCCCGCACCAGCAGATACTTGAAGAGGTCCTGCTCGCCGGAAGCGATTGAGGGGATGTCGAGAAAGGCCCTCTTGAGGATCCCGCCCAGTTGAAAGACGTGGTACTCCCCCCGGAAGTAGAGGTAGATCGCACCCCCGGCGAGTACGGCGATGGAAGACAGCTCCCGGCTTTTTCCCACCTGTCCCTTTTTACGGGACTCTTCACGCCGTTTCGGGGTGGCTCTCTCGGTCTTTTCCTGAAATCCCTGCTCGGGCATAGTTGTCCCCTCACATCAGTCGAAGCATTCTTACCATGATGGTGGCTGCTTCGCGGGTTACGCCGGTCAGAAACGGGGCCAGATTCGACAGGATGATCCCGAAAAGGGTGAGACCGATTGCGATGTTTATGGGGAACCCGATCATGAGGATGTTCACCTGCGGCACGGTCCTGGCCACGATGCCCAGGCAGAGGTTGGAAAGGAACAACGCGATCATTATAGGGGCTGCTATCTTGAGACCAACGACGAACATGTGGGCCGTAATATGGATGAGGGCATCGGCGATGCTCGGACCGAAGGAAATCCCGTTGGGCGGGACCATCTGAAAGGAGGCCGCAATGCCGCGTATCATCAGGTGGTGTCCGTCGATGGCGAAAAAAAGGAGTACCGTAAAGAGATAGAGAAACTGACTCAGGGCGGTGCTCTGAACCCCTGTGTTGGGGTCGATGGCCCGGGCCATGGCAAAACCCATCTGAAAGCTCATCATCTGGCCCGCCAACTGGACCGACGCAAAGAGTACGAGGACTCCGAACACCATGATGAGCCCCATGAGAAGCTCCGCTGCTATTCCCAGCAGGATAGCGGGCGGTGATTGCGGCAGGGCTTGAGGGGGCGGGACCAACGGCGTCAAAAGGACGGCCAGTACGAATGAAAATCCTGCCTTCCAGAGCGTGGGGACGTTCCTGGCCCCGAAAAGGGGGAGAAGAAAAACAAGGACGCTTATCCGGACAAAGACCCAGAAGAATCCCTGCATCTGTTCCAATGTATCAATGGGAAAAGGCATGATCGCTCAACGAATTACGTTGGGGATGCTTGTGATCAGATTAGTCGTAAAGTAAACGATTCTGTTGAGCATCCAGGGCGCAGCCACGAGAAGGGCCAGGAGGACCGCTATTATCTTTGGCACAAAGGACAGGGTCATTTCCTGGATCTGGGTTGCAGCTTGAAACACGGCCACGATCAGGCCGACCACAAGCCCCACTCCGAGCAGGGGAAGGGCAAGCATCAGTACGGTCTGGATGGCTTCACCGGCCAGGCTGACCACGAAATCCTGCGTCATTCGACTTACCTCACGAAAAGCTCTTGACCATGGACCCGACCAGCAGGTACCAGCCGTCGGTGAGGACGAAGAGCATCATCTTGAACGGGAGGGAAACCATGAACGGCGGAAGCATCATCATACCCATGGACAAAAGGACACTCGCCACCACCATGTCAATCACCAGAAAGGGGATGTAGATCAAAAACCCTATGCTGAAAGCGGTCTTGAGTTCGCTGATCACAAAGGCGGACAATAGAACCGTTGTTGGAATTTCTTCGTACCCGTGAGGTCTTTCCGTTCCCGATATGTTAAGGAAGAGGGCGATGTCCTTTTTGCGAGTCTGCTTCAACATGAACTCTCGTATGGGCACCAGGGCCTTTTCCAGTGCCGCTTCCTCGGAGAGCTCTTCGGCCAGGTAGGGCTGAAAGGCCTCGGTGTTGATCCGTTCATAGACAGGGGCCATCAAAAAGAACGTCAGGAGGAGTGCCAGGCCGATCAGGATCTGGTTGGGCGGCATCTGCTGTGTACCGAGGGCATGCCGAACCAGGGAAAACACAACGGCCAGCCTCGTGAACGAGGTCATCATGATCAGGATCGCCGGGGCCAATGACAGTATTGTCAGCAGTAGGAGTATCTGAAGGAGAACCGATACCTGTTCAGGGCGCTCGGCACCCTCGAGCCCGATCTGGATGGAGGGAAGGGGGGGAAGCTCCTGGGCCAAGGCCGCAGCCGGGATGAAAACGGCAAAGATGACGGCGAGGGAAAAGGCCGCGCGGAGTGCTGCGGGTATGGCTGCTTTATGTTGCATGGACAGGTGGTTATCCTTTTTCAGGCTGTGATGAGCCTATCTTGCTCCTGAGGAGAGACCTGAAGCCTCCTTCGGTCTTGTTGTTCACGGCTGTTTCCGCGGCACCAAGCCCTTCAGGCCGGTCTATCCGGGTGAGCAGTGTGACGGAATCGGTGCCCACACCCACAACGAGCCATTCGTCCAGGACCTCCACTATGGCTATTGATCGCTTGGGTGCCAGGCTCAGGGTGGTCAAGACGCGCATTCGAGATAGACCGGGACCCGCGGCCGAGCCGAATCGAAGCCGCTTGAGCGAGTAAAACAGGCATGCTATCAGGCCCAGGATAATCAAGAGCGATCCTGCGGTCTTTAGCGCGCTTAAGGTCAGATCCGTTTCCAACGTGTGCCCCTTTTTATAAATACGGTCACGATAGACTCTTGACGCGTTCTCCCGGGCTGATGATATGGGACAGCCGAACCCCGAACTTTTCGTTGACAACCACGACTTCTCCCTGGGCCATGAGTTTCTGGTTCACGAAGATGTCGAGGGGTTGGTTGATCAGCTTGTTCAGCTCCACGACCGACCCCTGGCTCAGCTTGAGCAGGTCTCCGATAGGAATGCGGGTTCGTCCGAGTTCCACGGTTATATCCAGTGGTATATCCAAAAGGAACTCCATGCCGTGGGGCTCATCGTGTTCATGGATTCCAGGTTCCATGTCCGCGAAATCCACGTCCCGGGCGGCTGCGGCCGCCTCCCCTTCGTTTAATTCCCTGTTTTCAACCGTCATTTGTTTTCCCCGTTCTCTGCCCGGTTCCCCCGGGAAGGGGAACTCGTGCCTTCTGGTTCACGCCGCAGCTGAGGCGGCCTCTTCAATTCTGTATACCTTTCTGTTGCGCGCCCGGCCCGCAAAGCCCCGGAACTTGGGAACCCCTTCCACGTGGGCCGTGAGCGTTGACTCGTAGCTCTTGTCAAGAACAAGGATGTCTCCCTCCTTGAGGTTGAGGAAGTCCCTGATGGACAATTGTGTGGACCCCAGATAGACCGTCATTTCCAGGGGTGTTTCCTTTAATCGTTCCCGGAGATCATTGATCCAATGGGGGTCGGCATGACCTTCTTCGTCTTTCTGGTATCCGCCCGCAAGCTTGTGTCGAATAGGCTGAAAAGAAGAGTAAGGTATGCAAAGAGTGATCGAACCCAGCGGCTTTGTCAGCTCGATGTCAAATTTCACCGATACCAGATACTCGTCCGGACGCTCCACATTGACGACCATGGGGTTGCTCTCCGACCGAATGAACTCCGTCTTGATCGGATGGATGTCATCCCATGCGTCCATGAGGTTGGTCAGGGCGATATGGACCACCTTCTCGATAATCTTGCTTTCGATGGGAGTGAAGTCTCTTCCTTCAACCTTGGTTGAACCAGTGCCCCGTCCTCCGAAATACGCCTCCACCAGGTTGAATACCAGATGGCTTTCGATGACCAGGACGCCGGTTCCTCTGAGCGGGTCCATCTTGAAGAGATGAAGGCTTGTGGGAATGGGGAGCGACTGCTTGAAATGCTTGAACTTGACCATCTCCAGAGGACCTTGGTTGATCTCGATCACCTTTCGAATGGATGTGGAGAGCGCGGTTTTCAGCTTTTGGGAAAAACGGTTGTTCACGACGCCCAGCAGGGGCATGCTGCCCTTGACATCTTTTTCCTGGGTGGTCCAGTCGAAGAGGTCGAGTTTCTCTTCCTCCGCCGGTGGCTTCTCCTCGCTCTCGATTTCGCCGGAGTCCAGGCCGCTCAGGAGGGCGTCCACCTCTTCCTGGGATAGAAGCTGGTTCAAGATACAAGTCCTTTCCAAGGGGGCGTGGAGTGCACCCCGCTATCACTGGACGACAAATTCCGTGAAATAGATGTTTGTTATCTCTCCGGATCTCAGAAGCGGGTTGAGCATCGCCATGATCTCCGCCCTGAGCTGGTATTTGCCCTCAAGCTGCCGGATGTCCTCAAAGGACTTGGTGCTGAGGACGGTCAGAATAGTATCCCTGAACTGTGGAAGCCTCTGGTCGATTTCCTTTGCGGTGAGGGAGTTGTCGAGCTCGAGACCGAGTTTGGTCTTCAGGTATTTGGTGCCCCGCTCATCGGCCAGGTTGACGATGAAGGTGTCCAGTGTGTAGACGGGCCCGAATTCCGTTGACGCGCTATCCCCGGCGGCTTCCGCAGCCGTGTCGTCACCTTCCGCGCTCGCTCCGAACATGCCGGATTTGAAGACCAGCCCGGCCGCCCCCAGGAAGAGCAGGACGCTGAAAACTATCAGGATCAGTTTGACAGGAAGTCCTTTTTTACCTTTGCCCTCTTCGGGGCCCTCGTTGACTGTCTCGGCCTGCTCTGCCATGGATTGATCTCCCTTTTTGACTTAATACCGGCGATGCCTGGATCGACCTCTCTGTCTTGCAGCCGTTATCAGCCGCGGCCTTGATTACTCGAATGACGACTTGCGAAGCCGAGGTGCCAGGAAGGCGTTCAGCTTCTGCTCAAGGAGCCTCGGGTTGTCCCCCTTGGCAATGCTCATAATCCCCTCGGCCATGAGTTCCTTGGCCATGACCTCTTCGGTGCTGCGGTTCTTGAGTTTTCCCGCTATGGGTAGAAAGACCACGTTTGCCAGCAGGGCCCCGTAAAAAGTGGTCAACAGGGCCACGGCCATGGCCGGTCCGATGGTGCTCGGGTCGTCCATGGTCTGAAGCATCTGGACCAGGCCGATAAGGGTTCCGATCATTCCGAGGGCCGGGGAGAATGTCCCTAGTGTGGTGAAGATCTCCGCCCCCAGCTTGTGACGGTCCTGAATGGAGTCGATTTCCGTATTCAGGATGTCCTTGATGGAACCCGGTTCCAGGCCGTCGATGGAGAGCTGAAGACCCTTTCGCATGAATTCGTCTTTCATGTCCCCGATGCTCGACTCGAGGGCAAGGATGCCTTCTCTTCTTGCAGTGCCTGCAAGGTTCACGAACTCGCCGATCAGCTCCTGTACCGTCTGTTTGCGGTGAAAGAACGCGTTCTTGACTACGTTGACCACCTTCAGGATATCGGGCAGGGGATAATTGATCATGGTGGCGCCGAGGGTCCCCCCCACCACGATCATGAGGCCGGGCACGTTGATAAAAAGGGCGAGGCCGCTCCCCATCAGGATGGCGCTTATGACCAGTGCGAAGGCGGTGAAAATGCCTATAATTGTTGCAATGTCCATGTAGTCCGTCTCCGAAAACAGGTGTCGCCTGGAGTGTCGAGGTATAGGGAAAGCAACCTCTGTGCCATTCGGAAATGGCCTGGATCATTGCGGGTGCGGTGGTCGGGGGAGGGGTGTATAAAAGCCTGAAATTGTGGTTATTTCAGCGTTTGAGGGGCACGGGGATGCATTTGTGGCGCGTCATCGCTTAATGTCGCCGGCGGTGAATGGGTCCAGGGGGCCTTGAATCTGAACGGCCCGGGCCTTTTTACCGGGCGGGAGAGCTCGATGAGACGCCCGGCAAGTCAGGATATTGACGGTGCAGGAGACGCAGGAGAGGAGGCGGGGGGCTTCGTCCGAATTCGGCCGCCTTGAGGAGGAGGACCTTTGAAGACTCCGCCCCCGACCGTCACTCTACTACCTCTTGAGGTTAATAAGCTCCTGAAGCATCTGGTCCGTCACGGTGATGATCTTACCGTTGGCCTGAAAGCCGCGCTGGGTGGTGATCATCTTGACGAACTCATTGGCGATGTCCACATTGGACTGCTCCAGGGAGTTGGGGGCTATGTTTCCGGTCCCGTTGGTCCCGGGCTGGTATGTGGGGGCCTCCCCGCTCAGGCGGGTGGTCTTGTACAGGTTTCCTCCCACCTTTTCGAGGCCTATGGGGTTGACCACGTCGGCTACGGCCACACGATAGAGGGGAATGACCTCGCCGTTGGAGTAGATTCCGGTTATCACCCCGTCTACGTCCACGTTTACGCCCTGCAGGTCACCGGCCCCGTATCCCGTGGAACTCTGAAAAACCGTGGTTGACGCCTTGGCGAACTGGGTGGTGGAGAGGGAATCCGGGGTCCAGCTGGTTCCACCATCTGAAGTAAATGACCCGAAATTGAGCGCGATGGCCTGGTCATCTCCTCCTGAGATGAAATTGGTCACGAAGTCGTAGTAGCCGCTTGTGTTGATTGTGGCGGGACTCCAATTAGCGTCATCCGATGGATCGGTGGGGTCGTCTAGTAGGTCCATCGTCATGCCGGTGATCTGGCCTGAGCCCTCATTAAAGACGATTTCCCCTCTTGCGAGCAACCCGGCTCCGGTCTGGCCGGCAAATCCGCTCCTTTCATCTTCGGCAGGGTTGGAGGTGAGTATGAACTCCCAGGTGTGATCGTCGGATTTATCGAAATAGGCAGTGATATCGTGTGTGGCCCCCAGGTCGTCATAGACCTTGATGGAGGTCTGGTAGAGACTCGAGTTTGCTCCCATGGGTTGGGGATCGGTCCCGTCCCAGGACTGTTCAATGGGGTCGCTGTCAATTTCCGATTCTCTCTGATCCAGGTTCAATATGAGCCGGATCTCGTCGCTGGGCCTGGGCGGTGAGGTGAACGAGTCCAGGTGGATGTCGGTGACGGAACTGACATCCTGCCCGTCGTCGTTGAGTTCCCATCCCTGCACCACATAGCCTTCCGGGTTTACCAGGTAGCCGTCCCTGTCGAACCGGAAGTTGCCGGCCCGGGTGAGGAAAAGGCTGGCGCCCTCGGGCTCGCGGACCTGGAAGAACCCTGAGCCTCCGATGGCAAGGTCGGTTGTGCTCGATGTGGTCTCAAAGGAGCCCTGCTGGAAGTTCTGGTAGATGTCGCTCAGGGTGACTCCTTTGCCCACCTGGCTGGTACCCGCCTGGGTTGCGACCGCCTGGCTGAGAAGGTCCTGAAAAGTGTAAGTGCTGGATTTAAATCCAATGGTGTTCACGTTGGCGATGTTGTCACCGATCACCTGCATTGCCTCGCCCAGGGTGCCAAGCCCTGTTATTCCCGAGAACAGCGCGCTTGAAAGTGCCATGGTCTTTTCCTCCTGTCATGCTGTAAGAAGCGATGAATGACATTCCCCTTCAAGGGGTTTTCCTTATTCAAAAATGGGGACTTGTGACAAAAGCCCCACGCCTTTCGTTATCAGGTCCTGGCGGTCGTTCGTGCCGCCGGAGGCTGAAGATTCTTCGTTCCTGACGGCCAGGACCGATGCCATATCCACGGGGACTCTTCCCACGTACAGGGTGGAATTCCCGTCTTGCAGGTTGACCCTGTCAACGCGGCCCACAATGTGGGGGACCGGCTGGACCTCTTCTCCGTATTGGGTAACGGCTGATACCTTGAAATAGTATGCACCGTCAGGCATTGTCGTCCCGGACCCGCTCTTCCCGTCCCACTTGAAATCCTGTGGCCCGGCATCCAGGTAGCCTAAGGGGATCTCGCAGACCGGCATGCCGCCTGAATCCGTTATGGTAACCGAGCACTCGGCGGCCCTCGGCAGCTCGAATCCTCCCTGGGCGGTCCGGCCCTGTTCCAGGGAAATGCCTTTTCCCTCGGCCACGATCTCACGGCCGATCAATGTCAGGGCCTCGAACCGGGACCCGGCCTCCTGGATCGTCTTGAGCCCGTCCAGGGTGGTGTTTACGTTATAGAGCTGCTCGAGGCTGCTGAACTGGGCCAGCTGCGCGGCAAACTCAGACCCGTCCATGGGGTTCAGGGGGTCCTGGTGTTTCATCTGGGCCAGGAACATCTTTATGAAGGCGTCCCTGTCTATTTCCTGGGATCCCTGCTTTGCGTACGGGTCGGGTTTTTCCACCATGGGGAGCCCGCTTATGGATGAGAGGTCCATCCCTTCTCCTTTCTTTCGGCTGTTTCGCTTTCCTTTGGTTGTGTTCGTGCCATGGGCAAGGAAATGAGGCCCTTGGTCCGTGCACCCGCTTCCGTGTCAGACCCGGACATTGATGCGGTATAACTCGCCCAGTGCGTTTCGCACCTGCAGGTCCGGGTTGACACCTGCAACATTGTTCCCGCCCGGCTTTCTGTCCCGGCCTTGTCGATTTCTTTGAGCGGCCCTCGTACGGGCCTGAAACTCACTGAACCGGCGTTCATCCAGTCCCGCGGACACATCGAAACGTTCAACAGTGAAACCCAGGTTTCCTAGCTGCTGCTTCAGCTGGTGCAGGTTTGCCTCGATAATCTCTTTTACCATGGGGTTCTCGGCGCTCACATGGGCGTGCAGGTGCCCCTCCTTGATCACTATGCTCAGGTCCAGGCGGCCCAGCTCCGGGGGGGAAATCTGAATACGGCTTGCCTGTTCTCCCTGGTGCACCATCCAGAACATGCGGTCGACGATTTTGGGGAGAGGCTCGGGAAGGGGTGCGGCCGTAACATGATTCCGGACGGCGGAAGCTGCTTGCAGGTGAGGTTCGGCCCGGTCGAGGCGTGAACCGGCGATCTCTCCTGTCGGCATGGTACGAGAGGGCCCGGACTCCTCGCCCTGGCGAGCCTTGAACCCTTTGGATACGGCTTTTGCCGCCTCCTTGGCGGTCTCTACCACCGAGCTCGCAGCCTCCTTGGCAGAACCGCCGCCAGGGACATTTATCTTCCCCGGGTCGACTCCCGGCTGCCTGGATTTAAGACGGCCCAACAAGGCCTCCTCCAGCATCTCGGTGGATCCGCCGGACTTGCTTACCTGCCCGGGCACGGTGACCGTACCTCTCTTTCGACCCGCGAGGAACTCCTCGCGGTTGAGTATTTCGATGATCCGTTCCTTCCAGGGGCCCTTTTGCCGGTTGCTACCTCTTTTTTGAATCTGAATCCGGATGTCGGGGTCATCCTGAAGTGCCCGGGTTCCGTTTTTCGGTGCCGCGTCCTTTTGCGCCCAGCAAGCGTTTTGAGGACCGTGAACCTCGGCCCGCCTTATGGAGAGGGACTCCAGGAACTGTTTGACTTCCTGGGCGGGGACTCCCTTTTCCAGCATGAGCATTGCGATTTCCCGCTTCACCGCCTCGCGAGCAGAGTCCGAAGAGTTTTCTGCAAGACGACTGAGCGCCTGGTCCAGACCGGCGTCCTTTGCCGCCTGCTCGATGTCCCCTGCGCGGAATCCTATGCCCATTTCACGCTGGAGGACCAGGGCGAGCCGCCGGCCTGTCTCCGGCTCCACGTTCGAAAGGTGTGCTCCCAGCGCTGAAGTGAGGCTGCTGAGGGAAATGCGGCCGTCGGCGTTCAACGCCCTTTCCATGACATTCCTGACCTGGTCCGCACCAAGCCCCATCTTGAAAAGCGCCTCTTTCACCCGGGGTATATCGGATCGGTCTAATAAAAGATTCTCCCCTGTAAATGCTCTTTTCTTGAGAAGGTTCTGGAGTCCGGCCAGGAGGCGGTCCATTCGAATGTCGCCGTTTTTGTCCGCGAGGGACTCAAAAAGCTTCTTGATTTCCAGGTCTGTAAATCCTTGGTTTTCCAGAAAGCGGGCCAGTCGGGGGAGGCCTTCAGCCGTGAGCATAACGCGTTTGTCAATTAGGCGGTTGATATTTGCGGCCTGGCCCTTTTCCCCGGACACTGCAGCCGGGGTCTGCCCCGGAGATTCCATCCCGACCAGAAAGGACAGGATCCCTGGTTCGTCACCCTGTTCGTTTATGCGGCTCAGATAACTCTGAAAGAGGCTGTCCCCTATGTCGCCCGGGGTGGTTTTTCTGCGTGAAAATCCCGTTTCTGCGATCTCCAGGGAAAGCGGCATCCGGGGTGAAAAGGTCTCCATGGCGTCTCCTGAAGTGGTTCTGTCCCGTCTTCGTAAATAGTCGTACCGATGACAGAGCAACCGCCGTGCCAATAAGGCAGGCGGTTCTATGTGTCTGGTATTGTGTGTTATTCGGTTGTAAGGGTAATGCCTGTCAGCTTGCGGGTGCGGAAGGAATTGCCATGGATTGAGGGTCGGGGGAAATATTTGCCGGACGGGTCAGTCGATCCTGCTCAACTGCTCACTGATTTCCGCTCCCCGCTCAGGTGGCATGGCGGCCAGGATCTGCCCGGCGGCCTTACCCCGCATGTTGCCCAGGATCCGGACCACCGTGGGGGTATCCAGCTTGCCCATTATGGCGGCTGCGCGATGGGGTTCCATTTCCTGGTAGGCGGAGACCAGGTGCTTTACCCTGGCGTCGTTCAGGGCCTCTTCCCGCTCGGCCAGCCTCCTTGCGAAGGCGGTAAGGTTGGCCTGTATGTCCTCCAGCTCGGCCATCTTTCGATCGATCTCCTCCTGAAGCGGGAGGATTTGCTGTTCCCTCTTCTTGAGTTCTTCTTCCCAATCGCTGAGTCTCTGTTCCTTATTAAGGAGAGCCTGTTCTCGTTCCAGAGATGAAGCCCCTTCTCCGGCCTTGTCCTCGGCAAGGGCCGCCCTTTGCCTCAGGTCGAAGGGAGGGCTGTTGAGAAACAGACCGCTCAGCAGAATTTTGAGAATAAACAGAAGAGCGAAGGCGGCGGAGGCCGCAAGTACCAAGGGCCTCTTTCGGTTCACGCGGGAATTCTCCCGTGCCGGATCACCGCGGCCTCGTCCAGTGCCTTCTGCTCTTGTCGCCTTTGATCGTAAAGCCATGCCTGCCGGTCCCTCTCTTCCAGCTTTTCAATAATTCGTGTCTCTCTTGTGCGTGCCAGGACCTCCTGCAGGCGGTCACTTACTTCCTTCTCGCCCTTGATGATCAACCGGTCCTGCTCGTCCATTTTCCTCTCCAGTTCGGAGATGAAGTCGGCGTAGTTCCTGAGGAGATATGCGGATCCGTCTTTCTTGAGTAAGGCCCTGAGTTCCACGCCGGCTTCCTCGAATCGTTTCTTAAAAGCCTCCCTGTCTTCCCGGGCCCGGCGAAGGCTTTGCCTGGCCCTGCCCAGCAGGGCCTCGGCCCGTTCCTTTTTGTGGGCCCTGTAGGTTAGAAGTGACTCGAATCTGAATCTGAATTTCATTTCCAGCCTGTCTCAGGCGCCCTGTTGTTAACGGCCCAGTTTTCGAACGGTAAGAAGCTTTTTCATATCCTTGAGTGCCTCTTCCATGGGGGCACGGGTGTTTACTTCCTGAACAAGAAAGGCGTTTAAGTCGTTGATCATCGCGAGGGCATAATCGGTGCGTTCATTGGCTCCCTTTTCATAGGCGCCGACGTTGACGAGGTCTTCGATCCTGGCGTAGTCGGCAAGGAGGGTGCGGAACTCGACGGCGCGTTTCAAGTGGCCCGGGGACGCAACCTCCGCCATCAATCGGCTCAGGCTGGAGAGCACGTCAATGGCCGGGTAGTGCCCGCGAGAAGCAAGGCCTCGATCAAGAACGATGTGGCCGTCCACGATAGAGCGGACCGCATCGGCTATTGGTTCGTTCATATCGTCGCCTTCCACCAGGACGGTGTATATGCCCGTGATGGAGCCTCCTCCTTTGTCCGTCCCCGCCCTTTCCAGAAGGCGCGGCAGGTGCGCGAAGGTGCTAGGCGGGTAGGCCTTGCTCGTTGGGGGTTCACCCGCCGCGAGTCCCACTTCGCGTGCGGCCATGGCAAAGCGGGTGATCGAATCCATCATGAGCAGGACATCCTTTCCCCGCTCCCGGAAGAATTCAGCGACAGCCGCACAGTAATAAGCCCCGCGGATGCGCGAAAGAGGTGAAGAATCCGAGGTGGCCACGACAACGACGGACCGTTTCAGCCCTTCAACTCCCAGATCACGTTCAATGAATTCCCGTACTTCCCTTCCGCGCTCACCGATGAGGCCGATCACGTTGACGTCTGCCGATGTGTAACGCGCCATCATGCCCAGCAGAACGCTTTTCCCCACACCGGATCCGGCCATAACGGCCGCCCGTTGTCCTTTTGCCAGCATAGCCAGGCAGTTGATGGAGCGGACCCCAACGTCCAGCGGCTCTTTGATCATTTTTCTTTGAAGGGGGTTCAGGGGGTCCGCGTAGAGCGGCATTTCCTTTTCCGGGGCTATGGGCCGACCACCGTCAAGTGGGTTGCCGAGACCGTCCAGCACGCGCCCGAGCATTTTAGAGCTCACCTCGACCGACGCGTGGTATCGCTCTCCAACTACGGTGCTTCCCGGTTCGACCCCGTCCGCTTTGCCAAGAGGCATAAGAAGGATCCTGTCGTCCCTGAACCCTACCACCTCGACAGGTATGGCCCGCTTTCTCCGATCCAGGGGAATGACCCTGCAGATTCCACCTACCGGCATGGCCGGCCCGCTCGCCTCGAGGACCGTACCTACAACCTTGGTGATACGGCCCTCAGTGGTTATGACCTCGGCTGATTCCACGGCCCTTAAATAGCCGGCGAGGTTCAGGTTCAACTTTCTTCCCCCCTGCCCGCCGTGAAGGCGCGCTCTATAACGCTCTCGATGGCGGCTGACTGTTCCCTGATCGTACCGTTGATCTTGCCGAACCCCGTCTCCAAGATGCACCCGCCGCGGTCCAGGGTGTCGTCCTCGATCACCTGGAACCGGCCGCCGTCGGTCAAGGATGCTATTTCAGGAAGGATTCCGCGGATCTCTTCCATATCTTCCGGGTGGACGGCGATGGTGATCCGGCTTCGATCCGCTACGTACTCGAGAGCGGCCCGGATGGTCCTTTGAATGACGGACGGATCAGTCCGTATCTCTTCGCGCACGATACGACGGGCTATAAATGTGCAAAGGGTGACCGCCTGTTCTTCAGCTTCCCGGAACAGGTAGGACTTCAGCCCGCTGATCTCGGAAAACAGGTCCTCCATCTGCTGTTTTTGTTCTTCGAGTTGTTTCTTCTCGAGATCCGTCCCGTCTTTTCTCCCCTGCTCAAAGCCTTTTTCATAGGCCTCGCGCTCCAACCGTGCCGCCTTTTCCTGAGGGCTCTCCTCCCCCCGGGTTAAACTGCCGGTTTCCCGGGGCTTAGCGGGCGGCCCGCCGGGCAGGATCAACGCACCGTCGGCCTTGGTTGAGGGGGAAGGCGGCTCCTCTGCCGAAATAACGGCTTCGGGGTCAAAGGAACGGATTCTGTATTGAATGTCCTCACCGCGCTTGATGACATTAGACAAGGACATCGTCTCCTCCCTTGCCTCCAAGAACGATTTTGCCTTCCTCTTCGAGCCGCCTCGCCGTTTTGAGAATGCTCTGTTGGGCCTGCTCCACATCCCTTAACCGGACAGGTCCCATTACTTCCATGTCCTCCTTCATCATTTGTGCGGCCCGCTGGCTGACATTGCCGAAAACTTTGTCTGTAAGTCCTTCACTCGCGGTCTTGAGCGCCAGGATCAGCTCATCGTTGCTGATTTCTTTGAGCAGGGTTCTAATGGAACGATCGTCCAGATGAATGAGATCATCGAACACAAACATGGACTGCCGGATCTCTTCGGCCAACTCCTCCCTGTCCGCCTCTATTTTTTCCAGGATGGAAGATTCTGTCTTGCGGTCCAGCTGGTTCATGATCTCGGCGGCTGCCTGAACGCCGCCAAGCTTTTCATTTGACTCGTTTCCGATGTCGGATACCTGTTCCAGGATCACCTCCTGAATTTCATCAACGATTTCGTCCGGCACATTGTCGAGTTCGGCTATCCTGACAATCACTTCGCTCTGCACGGCTTCGGGCAGTATCTGGATGGTCTCAGCGGCGCTCTGATGGTTCAGATTAACGAGAATGAGGGCTATGGTTTGGGGGTGTTCGTCCATGAGCAGGTTTGCCAGTACCTGAGGGTTGAGTGAACGAAGCATTTCAAACGGGCGATGCCCGTCCTCGCCCACGAACCCGTTCAGGAGACTGTCCGCCTTACGGGAGTCGAAAGCCTGGCTGACGGTCTTTTTGAAAAAACTGGTCCCGCTCACGCCCAGGATGTTCTTGTCAGTGCAGGAAGAGAAGAACTCGTCCATGATGGAAGCGACCATCTGTGTATCTACGGTCTTGATCTTGGACATGTGCTCGCCTATGGTCTTGACCTCTTCCTCATCCAGATGCTTGAACACCTGGGTCGCAAAATTCTCACCCATTACCATGAGTAGAACGGCGGCCTTTCGAGGTCCTGTGAGCCCTTTGATCAGGTCCAATTTCAGCCGCTCCTTTCACCCAGCCACGATCGAATAATCTGAGCCGCCATTTCAGGGTTCTTTTTCGTCATCTCCAGCAATTGGTTGTGCTGATCGTTGTCACCCGTCTGTATCCCTTCTCCGGCCTCGATCCGGCGGGTTTCCGGACTTTGGGGAAGAAGCTCCTGCTGCCGCCCGGCCTCTCTCAGCCAGTTCCTGAAGGGGCGGGCCACCAGGAAGAAGAACAACCCGACAAGGAGAAGGTTGAGAGCCGGCCGCGCTGTTTTCTTTACGTAGTCCAGCCAGGCGGGTTGGGTCTCGAATCCGGGCCGGCCGCCGTCATCCGCCTGCATGGCAAAGGCGACGTTGCTCACCGATACCTGATCTCCCCGCTGTTCGTCGAAACCTATGGATTTCTTGACCATCTCCTCGAATGTGCCCATTTCCCTGCGGCTGCGAGGGGTGAACTCCTTTACGGGCTTTCCGTCTTCTCCTCCTGAAGACGAATAGGGGCCGTCTATGATTACGGCCGCCGTCAGCCGGGTGATGCCTCCGACCGAGTTGATGATCTGACGGTTGACGCGGTTGATTTCGTAATTGATGACCGAGTTTTCCTTTTCAAATCCCCGGGAGAAGGCTCTTGAAACTCCTTCCGGTTGCTGGTCGACCACCTGGTATCGTGTGTCAGGGCTTCCACCGGGAAGGCTCTGCCCGTTTGCAGATGATTCTTTTTGGACCTGCTCGCTTCGCACCACCGCGCTGTCCGGGTCATAGGCTTCCTCCGATACGTTCACCTGGCGAAAATCCACATCGGCGGAGACACGGGCAATGACGTTATTGGCCCCTACAACGGGTTCAAGCATGGTCTGTATACGGGTTTCCAGGGATTGCTCGAGCCTCCTCTGGTAATCCAGCTGGGAACGGCTCAGTCCTCCGGTGGAGATCTCATCCTGCCCCCTGGAGAGCAGGCCGCCGGCCATGTCCACCACCGTCACGTTCTCCGGTCTGAGGCCTTCCACACCGCATGCCACCAGGTTGACTATCCCCTGAAGTTCTCTGGGATCCAGGACACCGCCGGGTACGAGTCGAAGCACCACTGAGGCTGTGGCGGGCTTCTCAGGTTCTGCAAAGAGGTTCTCACCCGAGGTTACGATATGGACGCGTGCCTGGTCTACGCTGTCGAACTGCATGATGGTGCGTGCGAGTTCTCCTTCGAGGGCCTGCTGGTATTTCAGCCTTTGCACGAACTCCGTAGTCCCGAAGGAGATGTTGTCAAAGACCTCGAATCCCACACTGCTTCCCCGGGGCAGGCCTTGACCGGCCAGGTCGAGCCGGAGCTGGTAAACCATATCGTCCGGGACGAGCACCACGCTTCCCCCTTCCTTGAGCTGAAAGGGGATCCTTTGTTCCCTGAGCTTTTCAGTGATCCGGGCGGCATCGGTCGTGCTGAGATTGGTGAACAGCACGTGGTAGTCAGGCCGGTTGGTCCAGAAGAGCAGGGCCGCGAATGCACCCACGACCAGCAGCATGGTCACAGCCAGGGAGACCTTGCGGGCCGTGGGCATGTTACCCAGGATGCCTAGGAATTGCTGAAAGCCCTTTTTCCCTGTTGCTTCTTCAGCCATGTTTCACCCTCGGGCGCCGCCTGCAGCAGTTCACAGGACGGGGCCGGAAAAAATCTTTTACTAGAAAGACATTCTCATGATTTCCTGGTACGCATCGAGCAGCTTGTTACGAATTTCCATCAGGAGCTTGAAGGAAATCCCCGCCTTTTCCGATGCGATCATTACTTCGTGAAGGCCCTGGCCTTTGCCTACTGCGAACTCGGCCACCTTTTGGTCCGCGTCTTTCATTTGCGTATTCACTTCCCGTGTAAAGGCCTTCAGGGTGTCCTGAAAGCTCAGCCCGTTGGCACGGTCGGGCCGGGGCGCCGGTGTGACGGGATGGAGTGCTCTTGGAAGGCCTTGAATGGGGTCCATGGAATCACCTTTTTTACTGCCGTTATCGGGTGGACTTACAGGGCAGCCTCGCCGAGTCTTTCGGCCTGGTTCGAGCCGCGTCCCTTAATGCCTGAATGGTATGGCTAGCGGCCTATCTCCAGAGTTTTGAGGGCCATGTCCTTGGCCGCCTTCACTACGGCTGCGTTGGCTTCGTAGGCCCTGTTGGCGTTCAACATGAGTACCATTTCCTCCACCGGGTTTACGTTGGGGAGGTGGACGTATCCTTCGTCATCGGCATCCGGGTGTGAGGGGTCGAAGATCCTGTTGAACGGCCCTTCCACGGGAACCACGTCGATTACCTCGACACCGTATAGCTTTCGGTCCATAGCGTCCTGCAGGTGCGCGTCGAAACCGCCGGCTGCAGGTGTTGCCTGAAAGATAGTGGTTTTTCTCCGGTAGGGGACCCCTTCCTCGGTTCGCGTGGTGTTTGCGTTGGCCAGGTTCGACGCGATGACGTTCAACCGCATTCTCTGCGCGGACATTCCTCCCGCCGCCAGGTCGATGGTACGGATTAGGTCCATGAATTATCTCCTTCCTGAGGCAATGACCTCTTTCAAGGCCTGAAATTTCTTGGACAGGAATGTGACCGAGGCCTCGTAAAGAAGGTTGTTCTCGGCCAGTTTGGCCATTTCTCGATCAAGGTCCGGTCCCTCCCCATCAGCGCTGTAAGTCTCTATTGTGTAGGGACGATCGATTTCCGGTGAGACCGGGAGGTGTTTTTCATGGGTCCTTCTAAGGCTGACTCGATCCGGGGGAGCAACCCCGTTTTTCTCTACGGCCTGCCTGAGTGCCTGGTTGAAGGTCGCCTTTTGGGGTTCGTACCCGGGAGTCTCTATGTTGGCCATGTTGCCCGCTATCACCGACTGGTTGGCGGACCTGAAATCCAGGGCCTGCTCGAGGACCTTTATTGTCCTTCCCATCAGATTGTTACCCGTGATGTGTTCGATTTTCATGGCGGCCTCCTTGGTAAGGGTCCGCCGAGTTACAATGCAAGAGCGATACCAAAATCCCTCTGCGCCATGGATATGTCTTGTTCTTGTCGAATTGCACCGGCCATTGGAAGCCTGATTCCCGGGTTCATCGGGTATGCCGGGGAGTTCCCTTTCCTCTCTTCTCTATACACTTACAACAGCAGTCTTCATAAAAAACCCACGTCCAAGGTTCGACAGCCGGAAAAATTTGCAGGGACGGGACCCGTAATACTTATGTTGGATATTTCGGGAAGAGACGCATTTGGGGGCTCGTGAACCGATGCCTGTCAAGAAAATGACAATGTCAAGCTGATCAGCGGCACGCAGCTGGTTATTGGGCGTCTTTCTGGTACTCGTTGAGCTTGTTCCTCAAGGTCCGGACGCTGATTCCGAGGATCTTGGACGCACGCGTCCTGTTGCCCTGGTGATCATCAAGGGCGCGGAATATCATCTTCTTTTCCATTTCGCGGAGGGGCAGAAGAGGTCCGTTTATTGTTTCGCTTTCTTCAGGCTCTGACTTCACACCCAATCCGGCGAGGAAATCCAGGTCGGCGGGTTCCACGTTTTCCCCGTCCACAAGAAGCATGGCCCTTTCCATAATGTTTTCGAGCTCCCGCACATTACCGGGCCAGGGCATACGCCGAAGACGGTCCTCCGCCTCCGGAGACAGGTGTTTGGGGGGAATACCGTTGAGCGCGGCAGTCTCTTTCAGGAAGTGCTCTGCCAGGGGTGCGATGTCGTCCAGCCGCTTTCTGAGGGGCGGAATATGCAGGGGGACCACGTTCAGGCGGTAGAAGAGGTCCTGCCGGAACCTGCCTTCCTTTACCTCTTTGTCAAGGTCCCGGTTTGTGGTGGCCAGGACCCTGACATCCACTGCTATGGGGGCCTGCCCTCCCACCCTGTCGACCTCGCGTTCCTGCAGGACGCGCAGGAGCTTGGCCTGCACGGAAACGGCCATTTCACTTATTTCGTCCAGAAGAAGAGTTCCGCCTCCGGCCAGTTCAAACTTACCCCTTTTTCGGCCTGTGGCACCGGTGAAGGCACCCTTTTCGTGTCCGAAAAGCTCGCTTTCCAGAAGATTTTCCGGAAGGGCCGCGCAGTTGACCGCCACAAAGGGGCCGGAAGCTCTCCCGCTTCTTTCATGAATGAACCTGGCAATGACCTCTTTGCCCGTTCCGCTTTCCCCCTGGATCAGGACCGTTGATCGGCTGGCGGCGATCCGGCTTGCCAGTTCGAGAAGCCGGAGCATTTCAGGATGCGCCGCGATCGGGGTGTTCCTGGCCCTGTTTCGCCGCAGGGCCGGAGCCCTGGTCTCCGAGGGCGCCTGTGCCCCAGGGGCACGGAGTGCACTTTCAAGCACAGCCCAGAGTCTTTCGAGGTCCGGGTTTTCCGAAAGGTATTCTGTTGCTCCCCTCCGGATAGCTTCGGTGGCTTCCTGAATGCTCGGTTTCGCGCTCGCGAGAATGACCGGCATGCCTGGAAATGCCCGACGGACATCCTCCAGGATGGACAACCCAGACTCCGGATCACCGTTGATCTGTCCTACCCACACCCCCGGACGGATCCGCTCGATGGCCTCACAAAGGTTGTCTCCGGATTCCGCGATGACCACACGGAATCCCAGGGACTCGATGCGGTTCCAAAGCTCCTTGGGGAGCGGCATTCGATCCGCAGTCCATAAGATATTGTTATGGGCTTCCATTTGACCCCAGGGAAATCCTTTGTAGTTGTCTGTCCAGTCCCAGCCGGCCCAGCCGAATTCTTGCCCTTTGCTGCAGGAGTTCGTCTCCCTCTTCAGAGAGTTCGATCAGGATGGGTTCGGCGCGCTTGTGGTCTCCGGTCTCCAGGTATGCCTGGGCCATGTTGAACCGCATTTCAAAAAAACCCTTGTCCTCGGCTGAAAAGCCCTCTTCCATTGCCCTGTTGAATGCGTCGAGCGCGTTTGTGTTGCGGCCTTCCAGGTAATATGCGGTGCCTAATTCCGAGTAGGCCTGCCTAAGGATCGTCTTGTCCTGTTCCGAGCGCTCCGCAATTCCAATGCACCGGTTCAGCGAGGATCGTGCCTCTTCCAGATTCCCGTTCCGGGCGGCGATGCGACCTATCTTAAGGTAGATATGAGCGATTTCCCTGTCCGGCAGAAGACGTTCGCGCCGAACCAGGTCCTGAAACAGCCTGTAGGCATCATGGCTCCTGCCACGCTCAAGGTATAGATCTGCGAGCATGCAATCCAGCCTGTCCCGGTCCGCAGGCATCAAGAGCGCCCGGTCTTCTTTCTCCTCCAGCAGGGCCAGGGCCTTGTCTTCTTCTTTTGACTTCAGAAGGCTTTCCGTCATGGCAAGGATCCTTTCTCCCTTGGAGACCTGGGACAGGTCGTATGCCTTGATCGCTTTCAGGACGGCTACGGCCTCCGAATGCCGTCCCAGGCCCTGCAGGGAAAGGCCTGCCAGGAGAACGACTTCCGGATCTATATTTCTTTGAAGTCTTGTCCGGTGAGATTGGTAGAAATCAACCAGGGCCTGTTCTTCCCCTGATTTGTATAGACGTTTCATTTCCTGTTCCGCAGACCGGAAGAAAATCTCCTCGGCCTCCTTCTTGATCTCGTCCTGAAACAGCCTGTCCATCAGGCCTTCCAGTGCCTCCATAGCCCTCGTGTACTGGTTCTCCCCGTATAGCTTCTTGGCCATCTCCAGGGAGGCCAGGTCCGCCAAAGGCTTGTCAGGGTTTTCCTCGAGAAGGTCTTTAAACGCCTGGTGGCCGGTTTCGTATCCCGCCAGCCGCAGTTTTGCTATGGCGGCCCCTTCGCTGTCGGGGTATTCACTGATCACTGTCCTGTAGACAGCTTCCGCTTCCCTCGGCATAGACGCGTGGTGGTAAGTATCCCCTATCTTTGCGAGCAGGAGGTCGGCGTCCTCGGGTTGCCCCCCGATGTTCAAGGCCCTGAAGAAAAATTCCCTGGCCTGGTCGTACCGCTTCACATATAGGGCATTCGTGCCGCGGAGGAAGAGGAATTCGGGGTAATCAAGGTGCAGCAGGGGGTGCTCGACGGCGAGTTGCTCCAAGGTCTCCAGCGCCTTGTCATGCAGTCCCAAGGCCTGATAGTACCGGGCAACACCCATGCGTGCCTCGAGGACCTGGGGTGATTCGGGGTGTTCATCCAGGACGGTCTTGAAGTCCTCGATTGCGTTGTCGGGGCGATCAAGGGCAAGGTACACCCGCCCCCGCTCAGTGTGTGCCGCAGCCAAGGTCTCCGGGTCGGTTGCACTGCTTAGAACCATATTCAGGTATGCAACTGCCGCGTAATTGTTTCCAACCAGTGATCCGGCCCGGGCCATGTTCAGTTGCGCTTCGGGCACCCTGGGGGACCGGCTGAACCGAGATACCGCATTCTGGTAAGCCCTCATCATGGATGAGAAACGCTCTTTTTCTCCACTCTCGAGGAGGCCGAATTCAGCATCTCCACTTAAGAAAGCCACCCTTTCCACCATGGGAGAGCCCGGATATCTGGTCAAAAAATCCTCGCACAGCTCGGCCGCTTTTTCATGATCGTTTTCTTCAAAGGCCCGCTGGATCAGGCCGTACATCAGGGTCTCTGCAGGCTCCATATCCCCCAGGAGCTCATCTTCCGTAATCCCTTTCGGCCGTGGTTCACCCTTCTCTTCAGTTGCTTCAAGGGCAGGGGAAAGCAGTTCGTTCTCATTATGGACGATCCGGCTCCGGATGACCGGGCCCGCTGAATCCACGCCTTGATCGGGCACATTGTCCAGTATCTCGCGCCCGCGATTTTCGAGAACTGCCGCATCATGAATAGGGGCGGGCGAATCCGTATCTCCCTTTGCAGCCTGAAGCTCCGGGGCTTCGGGCCCGGGAAGTGGCCCACCTTCGAAGAAGTCGGTAACCAGGTGTCTTCCGTCCTCGGTCCAGAAAAGATGTACCCGGTCGATTCGGGTGAGCAGCCTGACATCGATATCCGCAGCTCCTCCATCTCGCGTAAACCCGGCCTGGGCCAGGTTTTTCGCGGGACCGAACCGCCTCTCCTCGAGTTCTGTTTTGACCGAGGGAAGCCTCAGGCGGGCGCGTTCATCAGAGAGTTGAGTCAATTCCCAGGCGGCGCCGTTTCCCAGGGTCAGGGCCATCCTTGTTCGCATGTCCACAAACCCGAAGCGGATTTCCTCGAGTACTGATTCCCCGGGTTGATTTCCCTTTCCCGCCCTTGCTTTTTCCGCGTGGACAAAGTCCAGGTAAAGGGCTCCTTCCTCTGTGATCCAGGCCGCGCCCAGTTCGCTCAAGCGACCGGGCAGGGTGAACCGTATCACCGTATCGTGGTCGGTGTCCCCTGATTCCAGGCGAAGAAAGGATGCTTTTCGGGTCGCGTCTTCCCCAAAGGAGTTTGATGTGCGGGTATTCATCAAATAGAGTCGGACCCCGGACTCTCCATAGTTTTTCAATGCGAACACAGGGCGGTTTTCGAGACTTATGGAGCACCGTGTTCGCCCGGGCTCCTGATTAAGGGCCAGGCCCATAGCCTTGTTTTCCGTGTGGGCGCGGACGGGCTGCTGTCCGGGCATGAGGGCGAGGATAAAGGCGGTAAGGGCAAGCGTGGCCCGTATGACCGGGTGAAGGCTCATTGCTCTTCGATCAGTCTCCTCAACAACTGGATCAAGGTCTCCTGCTGTCTCAGGATCTCCAGATTGGTCTGCACCAGGAAGCGTGTGGAAACGGCTATTTCCCTGAGGTGCATAGCGGACGGATCGTTGGTGTAAACGGTTGCAGATCGATCGCCTTCATGGCGAAGAGCTTCGTAAAAATCCTTTGTAAGCTCCAGATAGATCGCCTCGGACCCCCGGTCTCGGCGAGTGTGGCCCTGTGCAAAAGCTGAATCGTAAAGCAGGGGACCCACGGCTGCAAGGCTGATCACACCGAGTAAAACTCCTGTAACTAATGATAATTTCATGACTTACCCCATGAGTAAACGGCACAAAGGATTCACTTGCCTCAATGGAAAGCACATCCCGTGCCATTCAAGCCTTCAGGACCATGAGCAAGGGGGCACACACCCTTACCTTCGAGTGCCTGTGGAGCAAGACCGTTATAAAACCGCTGTTGATGCTTCCCAGGCCTTGGGCCGTGTGCTTCTCGTAAGGTCGGACTCTATTTATGGAACAGGGAAATATGTCAACTTTTTGACGAATTAGGCACCCTTTCCCGAGGCTAAATTGTGGCACCGGTTTTGCTTTCTCTGCTGTCTGGAAACACGGTGAGGCGTGGCGGAAATTTGAGCAGGCTGAGTTGAAACCGTGTTTTGTTCCCTCAAAAGACACTAAAAAGACAAGAAAATGCATTGTTAATGGCATTTATATAGCCGATATATTAATTTTCATGGCATAAAGAGCATCTGCTTTACCACTAAGGACACGAAGAACACGAAGGAGGCGGTGGAAAAAATTCCGGGCGTTATTTGTTACATTGCTTTTATCGTGAGAACACTTAACGAAAAGGCACGACGTTTCGCCTGCTAGACTGGTTTCCATCCAGAAATGGTCTTTTTTGCCAATCTCGGCGTGAATCTGCGAGGTTGCTTGTGCGGCGTACTCCAGTACGCCTCCACGCAACCTCTTGATTTCCTTGATCTTGACAAAAAATCCTCATTTCTGAATTGGAAACTTGCTAGTGCCCAAAAAGCGTTTCTGGATGTGCATTAGGCTGATATACCGCATAATGGCCGGTAAACAAGTCCTCGCAGCGGAGGGGGCCGGGGTCTTCCGTAGCGGACATTTAGCGTACGGCCTTCGTCATTGCGGGTGGTTACGAACGGGGGAAACCGCGGCCATCCCGGCACTCAAGCTTTTATGGACCTCGTTGCAGGCCGGCCACGGCGAACTTATGCGGTCATTTACGGGTTGACGTGACTCATTAGCTTGAGTGACGGGTGGAACGCGGAGGGATCCACCGGTCGTAACCGCCCAGCAATGACCAGGCCGGGAGCGGAGTACGCTACGGAAGACCCCGGCCCTCGTAGCGTGACCGGATTTTCATGCGCGAGGGTGGCAACGGATCGCCGTGTGCGTTTGGAAAAGCCTACTGAAGTACGGTTAAAAAGCGATAAAAACTAAAGGAGAGGATATGGCGGCCAATATTGAAGAAGCGTTGGAAGAACGCCTTAGGCTATTTACCGAGTTGAAGCAGGCTGCGGAAGAACAGCTCAAGTCCCTTGAACAGGACGACACGGCCCGGTTCAGTGAAGCTGCAGATCGCCGCGACAATATTCAGGAGAGGATCTTGAAACTGGATGAACGCATAGATGGGAGCGGAAAAGTAAAGAATGGGGATCAAAGGTTCTTCGATGCTCGAGAAGAGATAAAAGTTCTGATTAATAAGACCCTGGAATTGGATAGCAGGATGGTTGAAATAGCGGCCGAAAAACGGGATGCGGCCGCTCGTGACCTCGATCGCATGAAGAAGGGCCGGGAAGGGGTTAGGGGTTATGGAAAGCCGGCACCGGGCCGGCCCAAGTTCGTGGATAAACAGGGTTGAGATAATATTCACGGCAAATGGATCTTGACATTTCTATCCACGGCGGTTCCAATTAATATTAGTCCGATTTCCACGGGCACACCTTTTGCCCCTCCAGCGCCGATTTCATGATCCCGATTCGAGACACGATACAATCCCGAAGCTATCCCCTTGTCAATAACCTCATTATTGGGCTGAACATAGCTGTATACCTGGTGTCACTGGCCCAGGGGGACGCCCTTCATCGGTTTTTCGTGGTCTATGGGCTGGTCCCGGCGCGGTACACTGTTCCTGAGATAAGCCAGTACTTCAGTTTCGGCCGGCAGGCCTTTTCATTCCTGTCTTTTATGTTTCTGCACGGGGGATTCCTGCATCTCCTTGGGAATATGTGGTCCCTGTATATCTTCGGTGACAATGTGGAGGACCGGCTGGGTTCGGCAAAATATCTGGTGTTCTACCTGTTGTGCGGGGTGCTTTCCGGCCTGTCCCACCTTGCCCTGAATCTGCAGTCCCAGGTCCCCACGGTTGGCGCAAGCGGTGCCATTGCGGGCGTCATGGGCGCGTACTTCATTCTGTATCCGCGCTCGAGAATCCTCACCTTGATTCCGATTTTCTTTATACCTTACTTCATTGAGATTCCTGCCTTTGTATTCCTTGGGATCTGGTTTTTGATGCAGTTTATGAGCGCCGCCGGCCCCCAGGCACAGTCCGCCGGGGTCGCCTGGTGGGCCCACATCGGCGGGTTCGTGTTCGGGATCCTTTTGCTGAGGCTGTTTCTGAAAGTGCCTCATGTGGGCCTGTCCGAGCGGTTGCGGGCCGTGAGCCCCGAACGCAAGACCCATCACCTTCAGGTGATTCGAACCACCGGCCGTCCCGGCGACGCGAATCTCTACGGCCGGATCCGGATCACGCCCGGGGAGGCGAGACAAGGGAGTCGAAAGCTGGTTAACATACCATGGGGGGGAAAGCGGAGGCTGTTCAATGTGCGGATTCCTCAAGGGGTCCAGGAAGGGCGGATGCTCAGGCTGGCTGGGTTGGGCCGTAAGCAGGTCGACGGAGAGATCGGAGACCTCATGCTGGAGGTAAAGGTGGAGTCCGATGCGTAATCAATCCGGCTGGGCGTTGAGAGGTCCCTTAGGACTTCCAATCTTGCGCGAAGCCGCGGAGGCGCGGTGAGCGTCCCTGTTTTGGCTTGTGCATTGCAGGCTAACCTGATAAAAGCTTCATATCCTGGAAGAATCACGGGCGGAAGATCGCTATGGGGCCCACGCCGAAGTCCAAGACAAGCCAGTTGCCCAAGCTGCTGATCAAGCTGAACCGGGATCAGTTAACCGGTACGGTCACTATAAAGGACAACAAGCGGAGCCTCAGGATCTATCTCAAGCAAGGCCACGTGGTGAGCGCGGACGGGCTGGATTTCGAAAGCCGCCTGATCAAGGAGCTTATTTCAAAGAAAGGGCTCTCGCAGGGAGAAGTGAATGAGCTGGGGCGGATTCGGGAAAAGAATCCGCATTCCCTGGGCCGGACCCTCATGGACCGCGGCTTTGTGTCCCCCGAGGTGTGGGCCCGGTTTCTCTTGTTCAAGGTCAAACAGATTCTGGCCGCAGCCTTTCAGATGAGCGAAGCCGAACTGGGTTTCAGCGAGAACCCGGTGGAGGCCCCTCCCTCCGACATAATTGATTACAATTTTTTTCAACTCCTGATGGAAACGGTGAAGGGAGTTCGAGACGAGGCCGTGTTCCGCAACTCCGTCGCAGGACCGGAAGGAGTCTATGACACATCGGCCGATACTGACTGGATGAAGGGCAAGCTGCCGCTCACCCCGTCGGAGGAGGCGGTGCTCAACCTTATGGATGGGCGACGGACTGTGGGGGACGTCACCTCAGCCGGCGTGATGGGTGAACCGGATGTGTACAGGACTCTTTACGTCCTTCTGTGCTTCGGTATGATCCAGCCGGCAGGGGCCGGGCCTGATGAGGACGGCGTGAATCTGGAGGAAATCGCCCGGTTGTACCTGGACCTCCTGGGCATCATAGAGGCCAATTTCCGAAAAGAAGTGGGAAAGCAGTTCGAGAAGGTCTTCAAGGACTCTCTAAAGGAGCTGGGCACCGCGAGCGGGACTCTATTCGAATCCGTGGACCTTTCCCGGGGCGAGCAGGATGAGACGGCGAGGCAGGTCGCCTCTCGATGCCTTGGCGAGACCGGTGAGGGGGAAGGCCTCCTTTTTCTCAAAGGTTCCTTCAACAAGCTAATATACCTGTTGCTTATGCGAATGAAAAAGGTCCTGGGAGTGAGCCTGGCAGAGAAGACGATTCTCGAGATGATGAATATTCTCGATTATGTGGAGAGGTACCGGCAGGATGCCGAGATGATGAATTATGTGAAGGGGAACCTGGAGGACTACCTGCGTCAGGTCAAGGCCTGATCGAGGTCGGGATTAACCCGTGCCAGCGCTTTGGGCAAGGAGGAAAGCGATGGGCTTCATGACGCCGGAAACGACCGTCTACCTGTTCATGCTGGTCATCTACATCATTATTGTTTACATTTTCGACCGCGCGCGCCGGAAGTTTCAGGGTGGAATCATCGCGATGGTAATCAACCTGATCATCATCAGTACGGTTCTGCTCCTGTGTGCTGATTTTACACACTTTCTAGGATTTCTCGGGCCGGAGATCGTCTATATTCTTCAGAGTGTGTTCCGCCTCGCCGCCATGTGCGCCCTTGCGTTCGGCGGCCTGCGGCTGATAGTAGATTGATCAAGCGGTTGTTGCGGCCTTTTATAATGACCGCAAGGAGCTTTGATACCCATGGTGGAAAAGAAGCGAAAGCCCAAAGGGCAGAAGGACAGGTATGCCGAGGCGGGTGTTGATATAGAGGCGGGTAACCGATTGATCGACCTGATTCGCCCCCTGGCGAGCAAGACGTTCAAACCCAACGTCATCACGGAGATCGGCGGGTTTGCAGGTGTCTATTCCCTGCCAACACAGGATTACAAGAACCCGGTGCTTGTCGCCTCAACAGATGGTGTGGGCACGAAACTCAAGATCGCTTTCATGATGGACAAGCACGACACGGTGGGGATCGATCTTGTTGCCATGTGCGTCAATGACATCATGGTCCAGGGAGCAGAACCCCTGTTCATGCTCGACTACCTCTCCATGGGCCGGCTGGATACGGCCAAGGCGGTGGAGATAATCAGGGGAATCGCCATCGGGTGCGCGGAGGCCAAATGCAGCCTGATCGGGGGGGAGACTGCGGAAATGCCGGGCTTTTACCCCGAAGGGGAGTACGATCTGGCCGGGTTCGTGGTGGGTTTCGGGGATAACATGGCGCTTCTCGACGGATCCGAAATCGCCATGGGGTGCCAGCTTATCGGCATCGCGTCCAGCGGGCTGCACAGCAACGGCTATTCGCTGGTACGCCGCATCTTTTTCGAAGAGATGAAGATGTCCATCTCGGATTATGTGCCTGAGTTTCGGAGAACATTAGGCGAGGAACTCCTGGAGCCCACGCGCATCTATACGCGCGCTATCACCAATCTGCTTCGTGACTTTCAGATTTGCGGGATCAGCCACATCACTGGAGGAGGCCTGGTGGAGAATCTCCCCCGGATTCTACCGGATCAGTGCAAGGCCGTAATTCGGACCTCGAGTTGGAATCCCCTTCCGATTTTTCAGGTCATTGAGAGAGAAGGGGATCTTTCAGAAAGAGAGATGATGCGTACGTTCAATAATGGAATCGGGTTGGTGGTTGTTGTCAACGACCACGAGCTGGACGAAATCCTTCTTCGTCTGAAGGCCATGGGTGAGACAGCGTTTCACATCGGCGGTGTGGTGGAGCGGCGGGAGGATGAAGACCCCATTGAGTTTGCTGCCTGAGGTCTGTCGAAGCCGGGTGCCGAGACACTGCTGAGCCGCCGGCACTTAATCACTCTTTTCCGTACTCCTGGATCGCGGCCTCGGCCAGTTTAAATTTCTGCACCTTGCCGGAGCGGGTTGTAGGAAAGTCATTCACCAGCTTGTAGTGCCGGGGCCTCTTCTCGGGCGGCAGGTGGGTCTCAACGTGACTTGCCACCTCATCAAGGGAAAGCTTCACTCCCTTCTTCGGCCGGATCCATGCCGCCATTTCCAGCCCCCCGTCGTGGTGCGGGAACCCGAAGACCTGTGCCTCGGCAATGCCGCTCAGCCCGTAGAGGATTTCCTCGACCTCGGTCGGGTGGATCAGGGTCCCGTCCCGCTCGATGAGGTCCTTCAACCGCCCGGTGATTCTTACATAGCCGTTCTCGTCCATTTCACCGAGGTCGCCGGAGTGAAACCAGCCCTCCGGGTCAATCGCCGCAGCCGTTGCCGCGGGCATACGGAAGTACTCTTTCATCAGGAAACCCCGAATACAGAGTTCCCCGGGCCGGCCGGCCGGCAGAGGTTCCCCTGACTCAGGGTCCACTATGCGAACCTCATTCACCGGTAGCGGTGTGCCGATTGTGGAGACTCGCAATTCGAGGGGATCGTCCGGGCGGGTCATGGTAATCCAGGACGCGGTCTCGGTGATGCCGTAAGCCACAGTGATGTCTCTGATTCCTACGTCGGTCACCAGCCGTTTCATGAGTTCCATGGGGCATGGCGCCCCGCCTAGAATCCCCTTGGTGACGGTCTGCCACTTTTTGGGGTTGAATCGGGGATGCTCCAGAAGAGCGATGAGCATGCCCGGGGAGCCGTATACCGCTGTGCATGACTCTTTGGAGATGGTATCGAGGATGCGCTCGGGTTCGAAGACCCGGCACGGAAGGACCAGCGCGGCGCCCCGCAGGAGACCGGCCAGGGCGATGCAGGTGTTCCCGAACATGTGGAAAAGGGGAAAAAACAGGCATAGACGATCTTCCGGCCCTATACCCTGCCTCTCGGTTGAGGCCATTGATTTGTTAACCAGCGCCAAGTGGTCGAGGACGACCCCCTTGGGACGGCCGGTGGTGCCGGATGTATACATGACGGCAAGCGTCGACTCGGGATCTATTTGCCCTTCCAGGGCCTCGAGGACCCTGAGGGGGAGATCATCTCCCATTGCCGCCAGCTCACTGAAGAGGAGCAGGTCCGGGAATGATTTGTCGGAAATAACCACCGCGTGGTCCAGACCGGCAAGCCGTTCAAGCTCCGCCCTGATCATGGGAATGAATTCGTTCGACTCCAGGCCGGGCGCTAGAATAACGGCCCGGGCCTCGGACTGCTCCAGGATGTAGTGGAGGTCTTCCTGTCCGGCCCCCGGATCTATGGGTACCAGTACTGCCCCGATTCGGGCAAGGGCCAGTTGGGACACGATCCACTCGGGGATGTTGGGGGCCCATAGGGCCACCCGGTCCCCCGGCTGAATGTCCAGGGCCACAAGCCCCCTGGCCACACGGCCGGCCTCCCACATTAACAGTTCGTGGGTATAGCGGAGACCTGTCTCCTCGTGAATAAGGGCGTCGCTTTTCGGACGAGAGCGCCCCGCTTCGGCGACGGCTTGTCCTACTGTCATGTGAATAGTCTTCATGGCGGTAATCTCCCGGGCGGACGGTTTCATTAAACAGGCTTTATAGTTTCATTTTACCCCGGACAGGCGGCGACGGGCAAGGAAAGGGACGGATTTATACGTGCAAAGCGGTCCTGTTTTCTGAGAGCTTGCCACCGGCCGCAGAGACGTGCAAGTCTGTAAATAGAACTGAAGCTTAACCA
This sequence comes from uncultured Desulfobacterales bacterium, assembly GCA_964450535.1. Classification (GTDB taxonomy): domain Bacteria; phylum Desulfobacterota; class DSM-4660; order Desulfatiglandales; family HGW-15; genus JAIPEI01. Next base: position 3,403 of record CAYVDE010000013.1, on the reverse strand, counting down.
CGAAGAACACGGAGAACACTCGGATCTCTCGCTTTGAGATCCGATGGATCTCTGGGGATGGAGCATATTCCAGATCATGAGTATTGCACACGTTATAAACCTTTCACACGGTTATTCGGGCCGTATCCTCTTCGAGGGGGTGGGGTTCCAGGTGGAGAACGGCGACAAGATCGGCCTGGTGGGGCCTAACGGTTCCGGGAAAACCACACTCTTGCGGCTGCTCAGCGGTGAGGCGTCGCCCCAGGCCGGTACAGTGCGGTTTGGAGACGGCGTACGGACCGGGTACCTCCCGCAGGACGTTCAGGAGGCCCTGGAAGGTGAGCTACTAAGCTTTGTTTTAGGGAGTGTCCCGGGCCGGGTCAGGCTTCAAGAGGAAACCCGCCGCATAGAAGAAGAGCTGGCCCGATGCCCTTCGATCAAGAGACAGGAAAGGCTTGCCGCCCGGCTGGCCGAGATACATGTGGAGATGGGAGACCTGGACGTTCTTCATCCTGTTCACGAGGCCGAGAAAATACTTTCCGGGCTCGGTTTTTCCGAGGAGGAGTTCACGCGATCCGTGTCCTCCCTGAGCGGCGGCTGGAAGATGCGCGCCGCGCTGGCTTCCCTTCTTTATCGCAAACCCGACCTCATGCTCCTTGATGAGCCCACTAATCACCTCGATATCCCTTCGGTACGCTGGCTGGAGCAGTACCTCGACGGCTTTGCCGGCGCACTCATCCTGGTCTGCCACGACCGGTATTTTCTTAACCGGAGAATCAGGAGGGTAATCAGTTTCGAGCCGGAAGGGCTGCGGTTCTACACCGGGAACTTCGACGCCTATCTGGAGACTCGCGAGGAGGAAAGAAAGACTCTGGAGAACCGTGCCCGCAACCAGGAGATAAAGGTCCGGGAGGCGCGGAAATTCATAGAACGCTTTCGTTCCAAGGCCAGCAAGGCCAGGCAGGCGCAGAGCAAGATCAAGCTCGTCAAGAAGATGGAGTTGGTCAAGACACACCAGGGAACAAAGACCGTACGATTCCGTTTCCCGGATATCACCCGCAGTGGAAGAATCGTGCTGGAGATAAACGGGGTGAGCAAGCGATACGGCGAAAGGTTGCTTTACGACGATCTCAACCTGACAGTCCTTCGAGGAGACAGAGTGGCCGTAATCGGTCCGAACGGTTCTGGCAAGACCACACTTTTAAGGATGGTGGAAGGCGAGGTCGAACCGGACAGGGGAGGAATTCGACCCGGTCACGGTGTCAGCAGGAGCTACTACGCTCAGCACCACTCGGAAATGCTTGATCCTCAAAGGAGCGTGATGGAGGAAGTCTACCGGGTGGTGCCGCACGAGTCGGTGAGTTTCGTGCGGGGTGTTTGCGGGGCCTTTCTCTTCCCCGGAGAAGATGTGGACAAGGCCGTAGGGGTTCTGTCAGGCGGTGAAAAGGCGCGGGTATGCCTGGCCAGGATCATGGTCAAGCCGGGCAACTTCCTGGTGATGGACGAGCCCACTAATCACCTCGACCTGTTTTCTTCCGAGGCACTGATCGAGGCACTGACCGAATACGATGGCACGCTTCTTTTTGTATCCCATAACCTGGCATTTGTGAACCGGTTGGCAACCAAGATCTGGGATCTTCGGGAAGGGGAGGTGATCGAGTATCCCGGGACCCTTGTGGAATATGAGTCCCACCTGGCCCGAAATGAGCCGGGCGTGGAGACCGCCCGGGAGGAACCGGTCGAGGTGCAGGACAAACCCAGGCAGAGCCGGAAGGAACTCCGAAGGGAGAGGGCGGAGAAGAGGAAGCGCGCACAAGATGTGCTGGGTCCCATCGAGACGTCCCTTAAAAGAATAGAGGAGCGTATCCAGCGGCTGGAGACGCGTCAAAAGGAGCTGGAAAGGGATCTGGCCGATCCCGAAGTGTTCAGGGATGAGAGCAGAAGCGTGCCTCTGCTTCGAGAGTACGACCGGGTAAAGGAAGAGCTGGAGGACCTCATGTCGGACTGGGAGTGGAAGCAGGAAAAGATGGAGTCCGCACGTCGTGAGATGGATGAAGACTAGGTGGCGGCCAACCGTCCGATATTGTCTACGGTCTCTGAGAAACGCCGGGCCAGGGTCTTGATGAGACTCTTTAGCTGCGGTGAGACAAGTTCGAACTCCCGGTCCAGTCGAGCCGTGTCCAGGATGCCCACCTTTACCGGGCCGTCTGCCTGAATCGTGGCGGTTCGAAGCTTGTCCCGCTTGAGAAAGAGAGGTATTTCGCCGAAGATCGCCCCTTGCTCAAGGATGGAAAGCATCACAAAGCCCTTGGAGGTCTTCTTTTTGACCTTGACCCGGCCTTCCAACACAACGTACACCCAATCCCCGATGCTGCCTTCCTCAATGATGACTTTCTTGTCCGGGTAGTCCAGCTCATCAACCATGTAACCGTAGAGAAGGCTGTTTATGGCCATAGGACCCTCCAAAAAGACCGGCCGGTTTGCATGAGCGATTAATCGTTTCCGCAAGCGAGGGCCGTCGGGTAATGAGATCATTCCCGCGGGGCTGCTCTAGGACATCATGAAGAATCCGAGGGTCTTAGCTGCTTCCCCGCTGAGTCCGGTGAACTGTATCCCGAGTTGGAGACGTCCCGGGGTGCTGCTTTTCGAGAGCGTTCTTATTTTTCCTGCCAGTTCGATCTCGCGGCCGTTTGGAAGGGTGGTGTGGATCGCGAACTCGCCCCCCTGTTCGTGGGGGATTTTCAAGGCATTCCTGGAGCTCACATCCATTCCGAGGCCTCCTACGCTTATGTCGGTGATCCGGCCGTCGAGGCGGACCTTGCCGCTGCCCCGGAGCGGATGGTATAAGCAGGCCTGATTGAGGGGCTTCCGGTAGCTCTTCCTCTTGGTGGTTTCGGGCTCCCTCAGACCACGGTCCACTGTCTGTTCCATTTTCTTGAGGAGCTGTGCGTACATCTTGTTCATTCGCACAAGCCGGTTAAGAGTCTGGTTTGTTATGTAGCGGAGGATCGGTGGCATGCCCTCGTATTCCCTGGACAGGCTTTTGGGGTGCATCACTTCGAGTTCCACGTCATCCAGCGCCCGTACGGATGCCGAGCGGGTTTCCACGGCCTTGTGCAGAAACGCCATCTCCCCGAAGATCTCGCCCGGCCCCAGGGTGGCGAGGGATACATCCGTTTCCCCCTGTTGTTGGGTAACCCTGACATGACCCTTCTTCACCTTGTAAATGGAGACCCCATAATCCCCTTCCTTCATTATAAGGTCACCTTTTTGGTACTTGAGGCTTACGTTATTAGTATGAGCTTTGTCTTTGGTGTCCATTTCCGATTATTCCATAAATAAGAGGGGAAATCGGGGGGTGATTTGCACGAGATCTTAACATGTTCCCGATCATAAGTCATCCCTTTTTTGTGATAATGGAAAT
>CAYVDE010000012.1:41155-50497 GCA_964450535.1 uncultured Desulfobacterales bacterium | reverse complement strand
CGCATCGGGCCAGCGACGGCGGGTCATAGCCGCCCTCCAGCGCCAGGAGCAGGGGCGGGGGCGGACCTTCGGCCTCGGCTCTAAGCGCGAGCACCAGTCTTGTCAGGTTGCCGTAAGCCGCCCTGGTCAAACGGCTCCGCCCCACCGGGTCGTCCCGGTGTCCATCGAAGCCCGCAGCCACCAGGATGAGCCGCGGGGCGAACCGCCGCATCACCGGAGTGAGAAGGTTCTCATAAAGGCTTGTCATGTCCTGGTCTTCCAGGTCCCGGGGAATGGGAATGTTCAGGGTGTACCCGGCGCCTTTTCCCTTACCAACAGTGGTAAAGTCGCCGCTGTGGGGATAGAGCAGCGTATCGTGGGTGGAGAAATAGAAGACATTCGGATCTTCAAAGAACAGGTCGTTCAGCCCATGACCGTGATGGATGTCCCAGTCAATGATGAGGATTCGGTCGAATCGGTATCTCTCCACCGCAAAACGGGCTGTGATGGCGAGATTGTTGAAGATACAGAAGCCAGAGACCCGGTTGGGCAGCGCGTGGTGGCCAGGCGGCCGCACCAGGGCGAAGCAGACGTCGCAGGTCCCTGACAACATTGACTCGAGTCCTCGAATGCAGCCGCCGGCCGCCAGCCAGGCGGCAAGGTAGGTCTTGGCGCTTGCAGGGGTGTCAGGGGCCAGGTTCGTGAATTCCTGGTCTGCGGTCTTGAGTACCTTTTTGATATGGGTGGGAGTGTGCACGAGTTCGAGCTGTTCCATGGTGGCCATTTCGGCCTCCATATCGATCAGCCCCATCCCGGTTTCCGTGTCCAGCATTCGATGAATCGCCGTGAGTCTGTTTGGATGCTCCGGGTGGATATGACCGGTCTTGTGGTCGAGAAAACGGTTGTCCCGGATGACGCCCACCTTCAAAGGCATGACTCCTCCAAAATGGCCAGTCGCATGGTGCGCTCGCTTTCGAGTCGGTCCTGCTCGGAGAATCGGAAGCCGAATTTCCGGTAGAGAGCGATGGCTGGAAAATTGTACGTGCCCACGGTCAACCAGAGCTCTCTGAGCCCCAAATCTCTTGCATGTTGTATGGCGGCCTCGGTGAGCCGTGTCCCAACTCCGCGGTTTCGTTCATTTTGGTCCACAAAGATCAGGTACTCGCCCTCCATTCGAACCAGGTCGGGAATGATCACCAGGTGGCCGATCACCCGATTCTCCCTTAAGGCGAGAAAACCTAAACCCCGGTTCACAAGGTTCCCGATCCACTCCCGGCAGGCGTTTTGCTCCACCGGAGGGACTCCCTGAAACCTTCCCTTTGGGGAGAAACCGTCGTACATGACGCAGAGGTCCGGCAGGTCGTCGCCGCAACCTATTCGGATGTCGAAGGGAATACCCTTTTTATCGACGAAGCGCATGGGCGTCTCATGAGACGGGAGAAAGGCCGGGCAGAGGCAGCCTCAAACTGTAGAGCCTCTGCAGGACAGCGTTATCAGGCCTTCACCCTATCCTGAATGAGCTGATCCACCACGGAGGGGTCCGCAATGGTCGATGTATCCCCGATCTCGTCCGTCTTTCCGGCGGCGATCTTCTGCAGGATCCGTCGCATGATCTTGCCGCTCCGTGTCTTGGGTAGCGCATCCGCCCACTGGAGTACGTCGATGGTGGCGATGGGACCGATCTCGGACCGAACCAGCTTGACCAGATCCTTCTTCAATTCATCGGATTTGACCACCCCGCTGTTCAGGGTGACAAAGGCATAGATGCCTTGCCCTTTGACAGCGTGAGGAAACCCCACCACCGCCGCCTCAGCCACCTTTTCATGCAGCACTAGTGCCGACTCTATTTCCGCTGTTCCCAGCCGGTGCCCGGACACGTTTATGACATCATCTATGCGCCCTATGATCCAGTAATAGCCGTCTTCGTCCTGCTTGGCGCCGTCTCCTGTGAAGTACATGCCGGGGGCCTGGCTGAAGTAGGTTTCCTTGAAACGCTCGTGGTCCCCGTATACCGTGCGGGCCATACCCGGCCAGGGTTTCCGAATGCACAGGACGCCTTCCTGCCCGGGGAACTTGACCTCGCCGCCCACGTCGTCGAGTATCACGGGATCCACGCCGAAGAACGGAAAGGAGCAAGAGCCCGGCTTGATGGGGGCGACCCCGGGGAGTGGTGTGAGCATGTGTCCGCCGGTCTCGGTCTGCCACCAGGTGTCCATGATGGGACACCAGTCGCGGCCCACCCAGTGGTGATACCACCGCCAGGCCTCAGGGTTTATCGGCTCGCCCACGGAACCCAGGAGTTTGAGGCTGGAGATGTCGTGTTTTTCCACGTGTTCGTGACCCTCCTTGGCCAGGGCACGGATCACCGTGGGCGCAGTGTAGAACTTGGCAACCCGGTAACGCTCCACGATCGCCCAGTAGCGGTCGAAGTCGGGATAGTTGGGAACGCCTTCAAAGAGGACGCTCGTATAGCCGTTGATCAGAGGACCATATACCCCGTAGGTGTGGCCCGTGACCCAGCCGATGTCCGCCGTGCACCAGAAGACCTCGTCTTCCTTCAGGTCGAAGGTCAGCCTGGTTGTAATCGCCGCATAAAGGAGGTAGCCTCCGTGCGTGTGTACGACCCCCTTGGGTTTTCCGGTGCTCCCGCTGGTGTACAGTATGAAAAGGGGGTCCTCGGCGTCCATGGGTTCGGGAGGAACGTGATCGGGAAGGGATTCGTCCGCTAAGGCGTCGTGCCACCAGACTTCCCTTGCCGGGTCCAGGTCGGGTTTCAGGCCGGCGCGGTCGAACACTATCACGGTTTCCACCCCGGGGCAGGTTTTGAGGGCATCGTCCACATTCTTTTTCAGTGGTACGGGTTTTCCCGCCCTGAAGCCACCGTCAACTGTTATGACCATTTTTGCTTCACAATCCCTGATGCGGTTGGACAGGGCCTCTGAGCTGAAACCGCCGAAGACCACGCTGTGCACGGCACCGATCCTCGAGCAGGACAACATGGATACGGCAAGCTCGACAATCATCGGCATGTAGATAACCACGCGGTCTCCCTTTGCCACACCCCTGGCCTTGAGCACCGCGGCCATCCGGTTGACCTGGTCGTAAAGCTCCCCGTAAGTCAAGGTCCGGCGCTCATCTGGATTATCGCCTTCCCAGTAATAGGCCGCCTTGTCCCGCGATTGTTGAAGATGGCGGTCCAGGCAGTTGTAGGAGGCATTGAGGACCCCGCCTCCGAACCACTCGACGCGCGCTTCGTCGAAATCGTAGCTGAGCACGCGGTCCCAGGGCCTTTCCCAGGAGAGATACGCCTCAGCCTGCTCGGCCCAGAAAGTCTCGGGTTCCTCAATGGAGCGCCTGTGCATCTCTTCATACTCTTTCCAGCCCTTCACGTAGGCCTCTTTCCGGTATGCTTCCAGGTGGGCCTCATATGACTTGACGTCCTCTTGCATGTCCTGCTCTCCTTCCCGTTTCCTCTAAAAATAATTCTGTTGCCGGCTTATGGGTCAATCCATCGATTTCATGGATCCAATCACATGCTATTGGATTCGATGGACATTTGTTATCATAACACTTCCGGTTTAAGTGAGAAACCGGTAAAAAAACCGCCGTTCCACCACGAAGGACACGAAGAAAACGAAGAAGATAGTGATAAGATGCCGGCCGTGATTCATTACAATGCTTATTTAAAAGCGTATATGGACACAGACAACCGGAACAGGTCAGGCGCTCAGCACCCGACACCAAGCCGCTCAAGCGGTTCGAGGTCTGTCGAACCGGGCCTCCAGGACCACCCTGTCCCCCTCGTAGGAAGTTGAGATCTGGTAAGGCAGTTTTTTGAAGAGCCGCATCATGGCTTTGTTCCCCGGATCCGTGTAAGCCGTAAAACCGCTGATGCCGTGCTCACGAGCTGTTTCCACGAGCTTTTGTTGAATGATGGTGGAGATTCCCCTGCCCTGCCATTCACGATCCACGCTGTAGGCGGTCTCTGCGGTGTTGGTGGAGGGTTCGAGAAAGTAGCCCCCTACAGCTATGATCCTCTCGAATCCAGGATCTCCGATCACGGCCACGATGGCCATGTCGTGGATGTAGTCCACCTGAAATACACCGATCACGTCCTTGCGAAGAAACGCCGTTTTCTCATGCATGAAGCGCCTGACCACATCCTGCCTGTCCAGGTTGTAAAAATGCTCCTGGACGCTTCGCTCATCAGTGGGCCGGGCCGGGCGGAAGAGTACCGTTTGCCCGTCTATATCACGGAGCTCTTCGATCTTGAGGGGATAGATGCTTCGAATGCTTTCCGCGAGAGTCCGCTCCTGTCCAAGGAGCCCCTGTTCCCGGGCCTCGTGAAACAGCTCATCACGGAAGTCCGGGTGAGCGATGCTGATCAGGGCGATGGCGCGCTCTTGTAAGCTTTTTCCAAAGAGGTTCACGACTCCGTATTCCGTTACCACGTACTGGACGTCGCCGCGTGGTACGACTACGGGGATATCATCGAGAGACGGGACGATGCGGCTGCTGTGACCGTCCATGGTGGTTGAAAACAGCATGAGGATGTTTTTGCCTCCGGGAGACTGGCCGGCGCCGCGGACGAAGTCCATGATACCGTTGACCCCGGAAAAATGATTGTAGGGCAGTGCGTCGACACAGACCTGGCCGGTGAGGTCCACGGCCATGGCCATATTGATGGCCACCATGCGGTTGTGCCGGGAGATGATGCCAGGATCGTTCACCACGTCCGAGGGGTGGAACTCGATGCCGGGGTTGTCGTGCAGGAACTCATAAAGATCCGTGGAGCCGATGGCTCCGCTGGCAACGAGCTTTCCATCATTATAACCCTTCTTGCGGTTGGTGATTACACCCTTGGCGGTAAGTACCATTATCCCGTCGCTCAGAAACTGGGTGTGCACTCCGAGATCGTTTTTTTCCGAAAGACCGGCCAGTAGCGCCTGGGGGGTGGCCCCCAGGCTGATCTGGAGTGTGGAACCGTCCTCTATGAGCTTGGCGGCGTGACGTGCGATCAGGTCGGCGGAGGGAGCCTCGGGAGGGCTTGCCACGGTAAGGAGTTCTTCTTCGTGCTCCACTATCACGTCCACGTCACGGACGTGTATGAAGCTGCGTCCCATCACCCTGGGCATGCGTGTGTTGACCTGGGCTATGACAAGGTCTGCGGACCTGGCCGCCGCAAGGGTGACATCCACGCTCACGCCCAGGCTCATCCAGCCGAAGTCATCCGGTTCGGAGACCTGGATCAGGGCTACATGAAGTGGTAGCATGCGTGTCTCGAACAGGCGGGGGACTGCGGACAGGTTGATAGGCGTGAGAAAACGCTTGTATTGTGACAAGGCCTTTGGCTTGGCAGAACCCAGGTAGAATGTGCGCAGGTTCAGTGTCTGGCAGGCGGACTCATCGGCCATCATGGTCAGCGGTACGGTCTCCAGGTTAAGGAGGCGTACTATTTCGAGATCCGAAAATCCGGAAGATCGCACAGCCAGTTCACGCACCAGGGCCTGAGGCTCTCCGCAGGAAGAGCCTGTGAAAACCCTCTGCCCCCGACGGATCATGCCGATGGCCTCGGAGGCGGTCCGCCGTTTTTCCTGGTACTCGTCCGGCCAGTATCCCTGTTTTCGCTTTGTCATGATCTCGTTGTCAACTTCTCTGTTCTTGGCTTGTGGTTGGTGCCGAAATCCAACTCGGCTCGAAACGGGTATTCGACGTACCGCTCAAAGGATAAAGATGTCCAAGGTCTTTTCCCTGAATCGATGCCACCCAATTAGAGTGTAGGCGATGCGGTAAGGCGGGTCAAGTTTGCCGGTGGACCGGTTTTTGCCCCGGATTGATCCTTGACAGGGCGGTAATGACGGCATAACAATATGTTACCGGCAACGGAAGTTAACCGGCGGCGTATTAGGAAAATCTGAAGCCGGGCCCATACTTTAGCAAGGAGGAAAATCATGTCAACCATCGGGCACGAAAGCACGCGGGATTTTGAAAAGGCCCTCCTGATCGGGCGTCCGCCGAACATCGCCCGCCTGTTTCCAAACTCCAAGGCGCTCATCGTCAGCGGAAAAGTGATCGACAGGGCAATGCTCGCCAAGGGAAAGGCCATTGCCATAGCCGCAAACGGCAGGAATCATTTCGTGATTAGAGGTACCCTGCTTGCCGCCCAGCGTGCCGATGCCGCCGTTATTATCGAGATCGCCAAGAGTGAAGGCGGTGTCAACGCCTACTGCGCGGTTAATTACTGGAATATCGCCAGACAGATCGATGCCCTGTGCAATGAGCTGGGCATAACCGTTCCCGTGGCCGTGCATGCGGATCACTACGGCATCAAAGGGAAAAAAGACGTTGAGGCGGGCAGGCTCGAGATCCCCTCCATGTTCGAAGCCGGTATCACCTCCATAGCCATAGACGCCTCCCACCTGCCTGAAGACGAGAACCTCTTCGCCAACATCACGCTGCATCCGCTCATCCCGGAGTGGGCCGGGTACGAGACCGAAGTGGGGGAGATAAAAGGGACTGAGGGTATGTCCACCGTGGAGGAGGCGCTCTTTCAGATCCAGGGATTGAATGCCCACGATATATTTCCGGACTGGATAGCCCTGAATAACGGGACCACCCACGGGATTCAGGACAGCGAGGCGGGGATCCAGGTGGAACTCACGGCCGCGATTCACGAGGCACTGGCACCTTATGAGATCAGCGGGGCACAACATGGGACTTCGGGGAATGATTCCCTGCGGCTTCGCCGCATTGCCCGGGAGACCCGCACCACCAAGGCGAACGTTGCTACGGCACTGCAGATGATTTCGTGGGGTGTGGACGTGAACGAATACGGAAACGCCAGGCTCGATGAAAGCGGCCGTTTCGTGAAGCGCTCCGGTGAAGGAGTTACGGATGAGCTCTGGGAAGACATGGTGTCTTATGCAACGGAAAGGGGCTGGAAGAGCGGGGACTTCAAGAAATTGAACCTGCCTTTTGAAAACCGTATCCTTACCCAGCCTAAAGATGTTCGTGAGCGAATGAGCGAAGGCGTAGCCGATTTCGTGCAAGGCCTGATCGTGGATGTCTTTAACTCCGAGGGCACTGCCCCGCTCGCAATCGAGGCGATACTCAAGGCCGGGTCCCACGACCTGGGTCCCAAGGGAAAGCGCGTAGAGGACCCGGATGTGTGGACCGAAGACAAGATTTGCGAAAAGGCCGCGCTCATGGAGCGGGATCGCGGCCCCGCAGGAGATTTTGACGACTGATAAGCCATGGAACCCAACGATTTTCGAGAAGAGGATCTCCACGTCTGGATTGAGGATCTGAAGGAAAACGACCAGGTCAACGGGCGTTACCTGGCCAAGCTCAAGCGCCTGGGAACCACCCGTAAGGGAGATCCTTTTCTGACCCTTGTCCTGGCCGACCGTACCGGAGAAGTGGAGGCCAGGGTCTGGGAAGACGCCGAGGCTGTAAACGCCGGGTTCGTCGAAGGAGATGTGGTTGAAGTGGAAGGCCGCGCCGGGTCTTACCGGAACGTTCTTCAACTCGTACTCACTACAGTAAAAAAGGTTGCGGTTGTCCAGGACCCCTCCATTTTTCTCGAGACCTCTCCCATTGACGAGCGGGAGATGATGGCGGCCCTGAGGAAGGTGCTCGGCCTGGTCGGGGACCGGCACCTCAAGGAACTCATAAGCCGGTTTCTCTCGGACCGGGAATTCACCGCTGATTTTCGAAAAGCCCCTGCGGCCAAGAATTTTCATCATGGATACCTGGGAGGCCTTCTGGAGCACACCCTGTCGGTCTGCAGGCTGGCCGCAGCGGTGAGCGAGCGCTATCCCTTTCTCGACCGCGACCTACTCCTTTGCGGGGCGTTCCTGCACGATATTGGAAAGATACGGGAATACACATACGCCACGCACATCGATTACTCAGACGAGGGGCGGCTTCTGGGGCACCTGGTGCTGGGTACAGCCATGCTGGACGAGAAACTGGCCGGTATGCGCGGCTTCCCGGTTGATCTTGCCATGCGGCTTAAGCACCTGATGCTCAGCCATCACGGCGAACTGGCCTTCGGTTCACCCAAGCGGCCCAAATTCCTCGAGGCCTTCGCGCTCCACCTGATCGACGATCTGGACGCCAAGATGAACGGCCTTAAGCGGTTCATGGACCGGGACCGGCAGGACGGGGCCTGGACGGAATTCAATCGCCTTTTTGAACGGTACTTCCTCAAAGGGGCCCTTGATGAGGGCCGTGACACATGCGAGAGTCAGGTTGGAGGAGACGAGGGGCGACAGAGTTCACTGTTTGAATATTGATTTATCCGGCCCGGGGGACCGGAGTTTCACCAATGCCGCCTGAGCGCGGCTTTTTTACTGAGGAACAGACCGGAATGAAGGAAGAACGCTTTGTCGACTCAAACAATCGGGTCATAAATTATCTTCGCATCTCACTGACCGATCGCTGCAATCTTCGCTGTGTCTACTGCATGCCCGAGGAGGGCCTTCCCCGGCTGCCTCATCAGGAAATCCTCACATACGAGGAAATTCTCAGGGTGACCAGGCTTGCGGTGCGCGGGGGTATCCGGAAAGTCCGGCTTACGGGGGGAGAGCCTCTCATTCGAAGAGGGGTAATTGACTTTGTGCGATCTCTCGGAAAGGTTCCGGGGCTGGAGCAGATCACCTTGACCACGAATGGTGTTCTCCTGGCGGAAGTTGCCGGAGACCTCCTGGGATCCGGTATCCGCCGGATCAACGTGAGCCTTGATTCTCTTAAGCCAGACCGCTACGCCCAAATCACGCGGAGAGACATGTTCCAGCGAGTTTGGGAAGGCCTGAGTGTAGCCGAGCGGGTTGGCTTCGACCCCATCAAGATCAACGTGGTGGTCATGCGGGGGGTGAATGATGATGAGATCGCGGATTTCGCCCGACTGAGTTTGCAAAAGCCCTACCATATCCGGTTCATAGAATTCATGCCCGTGGGGGAAAAGAACGGCTGGTCCAACGGCAGGTTCATGCCCACGGATGAAATTCGGGCACGGATCGAGGAGGTGGGGCCGCTTCGGCACCTCGAGCGGGGCCGGATGGACGGCCCTGCGGAACGGTTTGTCCTTAAGGGAGCGGAAGGTGAAATCGGATTCATAGGCGCCCTCTCACACCATTTCTGCTCCCAATGCAACCGGTTGCGGTTGACGTCCGCCGGAACCCTGCGAGGATGCCTGTTCTCGGATGAGGAGATCGATGTGAAAACCGCTCTTCGTGCAGGAGAACCTGACGAACGTATCGCGGGCCTGATCCGGCTGGCCATTGAGACCAAACCCACCGGCCACGGCTCCCTGCTGCAGTCTCCCCGCAAGTGCTCCAGGCCCATGTCCACCATCGGCGG
>CAYVDE010000012.1:4702-41055 GCA_964450535.1 uncultured Desulfobacterales bacterium | reverse complement strand
CGGAGATCGGGTTGTGCTGATCAGGCGCGGGGAGACGCCGCGGAGGGAAGAGATGGAGGCCCTCATGGCGGCCCGGCACACCCCCGGTGTTCATGCGCGTATGAAGTCGGCCCGGGTGGGGATTGCCGGTCTGGGCGGGTTGGGATCCGTCGTGGCACTATCCCTGGCACGGGTCGGGGTGGGCGAGCTTATCCTGGCCGACTTCGACGTGGTGGAGCCCAGCAACCTGAACCGACAGCAGTACCATGTGGAAGACATCGGCCTCGCCAAGACCGAGGCCATGGCCGGCCGGCTCCGTTCGGTGAATCCCTACACGCGTGTGATCACGCACAGGGTGGTCCTGGACGAGAGGAACCTTTCTGAAGTATTCAACGGTGTGGCCGTCCTGGTGGAGTGCCTTGATCGGGCCGAAGCCAAGGCCATGCTGATCAGGGCCGCTGCGGAATCGCTCCCGGAAACTTTCGTTGTAGGTGCATCGGGTGTTGCGGGCTACGGGGAGAGCAACTTCATTCAGACCCTTCGACTGGGAGACCGGGTTTTCATGGTGGGCGATATGGTCTCCGCCGCCGAGCCGGGACGCGGGCTCATGGCCCCGCGGGTCGGGATCGCCGCCAACCACCAGGCGAACCTGGTGGTGAGCCTGCTCATGGAAGGTGCCGGCACTGGTCAGGGCGTCTTGTCATCCAACTCGATCCATCTGTAGCCGGGCGGTTTCTTGATCTCGAAGATCTGCTCCGGGATCTCCCGGTTAAAGACCATCCGCTCGTTTTTGATTATAACTTTTCCTCCCCCTTTCCCAGGATGGATTTCCACCTGGCCGGCGTACCTGACCTCTCCTTCTTCATGAATATCTATGAAGAACACCTCGAGACCGCTTTTCGTATAAACGAGATTCTTGGGTTCAAGAGTCCGGGGGCGGACCTGGAGCGCCCATGGGGACCCGGCGCACGACTCGCCACAGATGATACGACCGCCCGGGCCTGGCCTGGCAAGTTCCGCACCAGGAAGAGCGGGATACCCCCTCAGGAGGGCCCAGACGCTGTCGATGTCCGGAGGGCAGGGCAGGAACCGGCCCAGGGTCTTTTCAGTAGCGGTGCCCGTGTATAGGACGGCGTCCGGAAAAGAGAAGGCCTCAAGTCGATCACTTTCAACAAGGACATGAAGAATCGGAGCCCCCCATGTATGAGTGATTTCCACCTTGATCCGCAGCGGATCCCTGGTCCCCGCCACCAGAATCCGGGCCTCCTCTGATTCGACGAGCCATTTTTTCAATACCACGGTACCTATGGAGTAGAAGGACGAGACGGCCTGTTCCTGCGTCTCGAGGCTGTCCAGAAGGCTTTGGACTTCGGGAGGTGTCAGCGGGGGGGGAGCGGGTCTGAGGGCCGCACAGCCGGAAAGAAGGACGAGGGCCAGCACAAGGGAGGAGAGTCGAAAGGGGCAGGGTGGAAGGCCCCCTGAAGGAGTCCTGGACCTCAATCGCCGCCCTTTTCTTTTTCAAGAAGGGCCTCTGTCTCCTCGATTTTTTTGTGAAGGACGTCCGGCTCGGTGTGTTCGAGAGCCAGGGCCTTTCTGTAGGCCTCAACGGCCTTCTCGTATAGCCCGTTTTTGAAATAGGCATCCCCGAGGTGTTCGTTGATTATGGGGTCGCTGGGCTCAAGGTGTGCAGCTTTTTCCAGATATTCCAAGGCGTTAGCGTATTCACCCTTCTGGAAATACACCCAGCCCAGGCTGTCCATGATGTATCCGCTGTCGGGCTTGATTTTAATCGCCTGCTCAATGAGGGCCTGGGCTTCGTCCAGGCGGATTCCCTGTTCCGCATAGGTATACCCGATATAGTTCAAGGCGTCGGCATGCTCAGGGTCGATTTCCAGGACGCGGCGCATCTGTCCGAGGCAGGCCTCCTTGTCCTCTTTCTTGTCAAGTATAACGCCCAGGCGGAAAATGAGGTCGATGCTGTTGGGCGCTTCATCGAGACCTTCCCGCACGGCCGCTTCGGCCTCCTCGTATTTTTTCTGCCCTTCGAGAAGAGATGCGAGCATCAGGAACAGCTTTACCCGGTCTTCGCCGTTGTTGAGGGCTTCACGGAGAACGGTCAAGGCTTCCTCCGTATCGCCCTCGGAGTCCATTATGTAAGCGATGTGCATCTGGGCGTTCGTGTAATACTCGGAATCCTTTTCAACCTTTTTGAAATGCTCCAGGGCCTGATCAAGGTCCCCACGCTCTTCATAGGCCGCTGCGAGGTAGTACCTGGACTTGTCGTCTTCAGGCCATGCCTGGACAATCATGTCCAACTCGAAGATGGACTCGTCCAGTTTGCCATAACGGAGATATATCAGGCCGAGGGACCGGCGCGCACGTTCTCCGGGTTGAGACCTGTCCTCAATGGCCGCCATCTGTTTTTCCGCTTCGTCTTCCTGGCCGAGTTTGTAGTAGAGGTCGATAAGACGCTCCCTGACGGTCATGTTCACAGGGTAATAGTCTATGAGCCTCTCATATATGTCCACGGCCTTTTCGAACAGCCCCTGCATCTGGTAAAGGCTGCCCAGGTCGAAGAGGGCGGGCTCCATGCGCTCGTTCAGTCGCAGGGCTTCCAGGTATGACTCCTCGGAACCTTCGACGTCGCCCTTTTCAAGGTACACCCGGCCACGGTAGTAATGGGCGATGACGAGGTTCGGATCCTGATCGATGATCAGCTCGAGTTGGCCCAAAGCGTCGTCGTAACGCCTCATTTTTATTAGAAAAGTGGTCAGTACGAGTCTTGCCCGGTTGTGATCAGGGTCGAGTTTCAGGGCCTCCTCGTAGAATGCAACCGCATCCTCTTCTCTTTCCATGAGGCCTGCGATTTCGGCGGCCAGCAGGTGATGATCGACCCGGTTCGGTTCCAGCTCGATGCATTTCCGTGCGTATTCAAGGGCGCCCTCGTTATCTTTTAACTGCTTGAGAAGCAGGGCCATCCTCTGGTTTAGAAACACGCTGTCAGGGTCGTGTTTCAGGGCCTTTTCAAGGTGTGTGCGGGCCGTTTCGTAACTTCCCTGGACACTCAGTATGGCGAAACGGGCGAACTCAGAATAAGCGTGACGAAGAGGGTCCTCTTTCTCAAGAGGCGGAATAGCCGGGGATGCCACCGACTCCGTCATTGGGAAGGAGGGATGGGAGGGCTGCTGGGGCGGCACGGCACAACCGCTCCAAGCAAGAGACAGCATAACAAGGACGGTGCACATGACTGCAGTGAGAGTATTTCCGTAATCAGACAAAATTCGAAAACTCCTCTTCAAAGTTGGGGATCTTCTCGTTCAACCAGGCCTTGATGCTCTTGACGATCCTTTCCTGAATCTGTCGAATTCGTTCCCGGCTGATGTTATATTTGTCCCCAAGCTCCTGTAAGGTCAAGGGGTTTTCCGACATGATGCGGTTGTCGAATATGTCCAGGTCCTTCCCGGACAGGGTTTCACGGAAGGCCTGCAGGTTTTCGAGCAGTAACTCGCGGCGTTCCACGTCCGAGATCCGTTCATCTGCACCCATGGACGGGTCCGGAAGAAATGCACTGTAGGCTTCCTTACCGTCGTCACCCACGGGTGCATTCAGGGAAAGTTCGGCCCCGCCCAGGCGCTGGCTCATCTCCTGGATCTCTTCCTCCTTCACGTCCAAACGCTCCGCCAGGAGCCGTGGCTCCGGATCGAACCCCTGGGCCACAAGCTTTTCCTTTTCCTTGGCCAGGTTGAAAAAGAGCTTCCTCTGGGTCTGGGTGGTTCCGATTTTGACCAGCTTCCAGTTCTCCATGATGAACTTGAGGATGTAGGCCTTGATCCAGAACGAGGCGTAATAGGAGAACTTTATTCCGCGATAGGGGTCGAATTTTCGAACGGCTTGAAGCAATCCAACATTCCCTTCCTGAATGAGGTCAAGAAGGCTCTTGGTCCAGTAACGGCTGAAGTCCATGGCTATCTTGACCACCAGGCGCAAATTGGATGTCACAAGCCTGTAGGCGGCCTGCTGATCCTTTTTTTTCTGGAAGCGTATCGCAAGTTCGACTTCCTCCTCCCGGGTCAGGAGGCGATAGTTCTTTATCTCGAGCAGGTACAGCTGCAAAGGATCGTAGGGTACGAGACCCCGACCCTCGCGTTGAACAACCGGGGCTAGATCCTGCCTGATCAGGGGAAAGAGGTCGTCCGCGGATTCCACCTCCACGGTACCCGACTCAATTCCGTCTTCCAGCATTTCCTCTTTTGTGTCTTTCATGATATTTCCAGGCGGTGCATCAAGTCTGCAAAACCGCCGAGTCCAAAAAGGTCCTACTTTTCATTTACCGGCAGCACTCGCACGTACCGCTTTTTGCCTGCGCGGAGAAGAAGACCCCCATCGTTCAGGGCTCCCGCGTCAATCAACTGATCGAACGTGTCCAGCCTCTCCTCGTTGACATAGCCGCCTCCCTGGGCGATCAACCGGCGTGCATCACCCCTTGTCTTGCAGAGACCGCACATCTCGAAGAGGATGTAAGCGGGGATCCCGTTCTCTATCTCGGTTCTATGGACCTCGAAAGCGGGCGATGAGTCGGATGGGCCTCGGCCGCCGCCAAACAGCCTCCGTGACGCCTCCTGAGCCTGCCTGGCCGCATCCTCCCCGTGGCATATCCTGGTTGCTTCATAAGCCAGAATCTCCTTTGCTTTTCTCAGCTCAGCCCCTTTGAGGGATGCGAGTTCTTTGACTTCTTTCATGGGAAGAAAAGTGAAGAGCGCCAGGAACCGTTTCACATCGGCGTCGTCCTGATTGATCCAGTACTGGTAGTATTCATAAGGGCTGGTGAGTTCCGGGTCGAGCCACACGGCACCCTCATGGGTTTTGCCCATCTTTATGCCGGAAGCCGTGGTGATGAGCGGAAACGTGATGCCGAATGCGCTTTTCCCTTCTACGCGGCGGATGAGGTCCACGCCGGCCACGATGTTGCCCCATTGATCGCTGCCCCCCATCTGGATGCTGCATCCGTAGGTCTTGAACAAGTGCAGGAAATCGTAAGACTGAAGGAGCATGTAGTTGAACTCGATAAAGCTCAGCCCGTTCTGAAGCCTGATCCGGTAGCTCTCGGCCGAGAGCATCCGGTTGACGCTGAAGTGCCGTCCGATGTCCCGAAGGAAATCAATGTAATTCAATTTGGAGAGCCAGTCCGCGTTATTCTCCATGACGGCCCGGCCGTTTTCCAGGTCGAGAAATCGTGAGAGTTGATTCCTTATGCCTTCGGCGTTATCATCAATCTCTTTCCGGGTCATGATTCGCCGCATTTCCGTTTTTCCACTGGGATCGCCCACAAGAGCGGTTCCCCCGCCCACGAGGGCGATAGGTCGATGTCCGGCCCTCTGCATATGGGCCAGCGACATTATGGGGACCAGGCTTCCCAGATGAAGGCTTCTGGCGGTGGGATCAAACCCTATGTAACAGGTGGCCGGTTTCTCCAAGAGGGTCCGAACCGCAGCACGGTCCGTAGTCTGCTCTACGAACCCCCTTTCTTCCAGCTCATCGAACACATTCTTCACTGTTCACCTCGATCGCGTGATTCCAGGTCTTGAGGAAGTCTCAGGCGGATAACTTCTCCTGACTTCCCGATGTTACTCAGGGTCTTCCCTTCGTAAATAATATTAATGCCCCCGGCATTTCCGATCAACAGGTCGAACTCACTCCCGTCCTTCCACCCGGGGCGGCTTCCCGGCTGAAAAATGAAGGCCTGGGGTTCTCCTCCATCAATGGATATCCGAACCCATGTCTTTTCATGCACCTCGATTTCCAGGGTTCGGACCTCCTCGGAAGGCGGCTGTTCTCGAGTCGCCCAGGCGGGGTGGGAATCCATTCCGGCCGGCATGGGCATTTGTTCAGGTACAAAGTCCGGTCTTTCCTGTGGAGTGCTGATCATCTCCGGCGGGATCTCCTCCGGTTCGGACGGCTCCTTCGCCGGAGGGGGCGGAAGGTTTTCTCCCGCCTCGTCCACATCCGTTATTCTTGGAGGGATCTTGGATCTTGTCACAGTAGGCTCTTGTGATTCTGCCGGCGTGCCCGGGCGCCTGACCATAATATCTCCCTGCCAGAGGTAAAGCAGAGTACCGGCCAGTATCCCCATTATGAGGAGAAGGATAATCAGGAGGCCCTGCCTGTGTTTTTCCGGTTTGAGAAGGGGCTTCGGCTCCACGCTTTGTGCCGGGGTGACCCTGTTGTAAAGGTCGACCACCCGTTGCCCGTCCACTCCCAGCGCCCGCGCATAGGAACGGATGAAACCCTTTACGAACACCGGTGGTGGAAGCTCATCCCACTTCTCCCGCTCGATGGCTATTATGGTGTGTTCGCGGAGCCGGGTGGCCTCGGCCACCTGGCGGATATCCATGCTTCGGTTACGCCTCTCCTCCCGCAGAAGCGAGCCCGGGCCCAACATCACCGGGGTGTCCTGTTTCACCCTGCCTTCGGTCGGCCTGTTTTTGTGAGTCAATTCCTCCATGTAAGCTTTTGTTTATCCTTTAAGCG
This sequence comes from uncultured Desulfobacterales bacterium, assembly GCA_964450535.1. GTDB lineage: Bacteria > Desulfobacterota > DSM-4660 > Desulfatiglandales > HGW-15 > JAIPEI01. The sequence goes on along the minus strand of CAYVDE010000012.1, from coordinate 34,548 downwards.
ATTGATTGATGGATTGGAAAAAATCCATGATTTTTGCCAAGAGGCCAAGGCGCGGCTTTTCGGCGTTGCTCCGATGGAAAAGACATTTCATTCATAACGGCCGCTAATCGAGAAGTATTCTGGTATAGGCCTTTTCCTTGAGTCCCTCGATCCATTTATCATAACGGCGCTCCATTTCTTCATTTAGGAGAATTCGATGTATAGCGTCCCGGGCCCTTTCCAGGGGCACGACGCCGGTCCCTCCCTTGTCCAGGACCTTAACGATCTGAATGCCGTTCGGCTTGATGATGAGATCGCTTACTCCTCCCTCGGGTGTTTTGTCGATGATCTCACGGACTTCGGGTTCCAGTTGGTCCGGGTCGAACCGGCCGAGATATCCGCCCTCTTTCGCTGCCGGGCCGTCCGAATGAGCTACGGCCATCCGGCCGAAATCCGCTCCTTTTCGAAGCCTATCGAGGATATCGGCGGCCTTGGTTTCTAGCTCTGCGGCCGCTTGCGAATCTCCCGGGTTCTTATGGAGCAGGAAAATCGTGGACAGCTCGACACCCGGCTTACGCTGGAATTGATCCTTGTTTTCCTCGTAATATGCCTCGATATCCTCATCGCGGACAATAATCCGCGACTTGACCTCGAAATCCACCAGCTTGTGCCGTTGTATCTCCTGTTTAATCCTTTCGCGGTATTCCTCCCGGGAGAGGCCCTGGCTTTTCAGCATGGATTCCAGGTCGTTTTCGGTCCAGCGGTTTTCCCTCTTTATCCGATCGATTGCACCGTCCACTTCGCTTTCCCCGACCTGGATGCCGATTTCTTGAATTTTATTTTGGGCTATGCGGTCTTCGATCAAGCGTTCAAGGACCATTCGCCGGGTATCGTGATACTGCCGAGGGTTCCTTTCCCGGAGCAGGGTGACGTCATATCCGGTCATTTCTCTAATTTTATTGTGCAGCTCATACAAAGTGATTACATCGTCGTTAACAAAAGCGACAATGCGGTTTGCGTTCTGCGCATGAACGGCCGGAACCGAAATAACCGCAAACACGGCGAGACACGCAAGGATCAGGCAGGCTGAAAACTTAAGGGTCATTTATCCGATCTCCAGTTTGTTCAGTACATCCCGGTCCACCTTTGCGGGGTAGAGGGATTTCAAGGTCTTCATCCAATCGCTGAAGAACAACTCCTGTTTCTCGGCCAGGAGTTTGTCCTCGATCTGTGCCATCACCTCGGGAAGGCTCTTGACCCCGGCCGGCCGCCGTGCGGTCACCTCCACCACATGGTATCCGTAAGGGGTCTTGAGAGGAGAGGAGGCCAGCCCGACCGGAAGCGAGAAAAGGGCTTCGGCAAAGGCCTCATCCATTTCGTCATCAGAGGACCATCGCTCCGGTATCCCCACGGCCGTTTCGAATCGCTCGGGGGCATCTTTAACAAGCGTGCTGAAATACTCGCCTTTACTTATCATTTCAAGAATGTTACGTGCTTCATCCTCACTCTTTGTAATAATTTGCCGGAACTTTATCATGGCCTCATGTCTAAATAAATCTCGATTATTATCGTAATATTCTTGTATTTCTTCAAAATTGACAGGCTCTACCTGCTCCATCCCTTTTGAAATGATTTTATTTATCAGCAGTTGTTCCCTTAATTGCTCTTTCCAGGTGTCTAAGTCCACATATCGCTTGAGCAGCATACCATGGAAATCGTCCTCTGAAGGGTAGTCGGCCTTTATTTCTTTGACTGCATCCTCCAGTTCGCCTTCGCTGACCGTGATCCCGAGGTCTTCTCCGTGGGCCATGATCACATAAGATTCCGAGAGCCGGTCGACCAGCAGGTCGAAGACGGGCCGGATTTGTTCGGTGCTCAGGTCCATCTCTACGCTGATGCGCTCCAGGTCTCTACGGAACTCGTCCAGAGTGATGCCTTTTTCTCCAACGCGGATTGCCACCAGGTCCTGCGCAGGTGTCAGAAGATCACAGGCGGCATGGGAGAAGAGTAAAATAAAAAGAGAACACCAGACGGCACGTTTGATCATGGCAGGGCCTGAAATACACTTCCGCCGCAAATTATTCCGCGGCTCAGGGCGGCGGGCTTGAACCGGTCTCGGTCCACTAAGGCACCCCGTCCCGGGGACGAGGAAAAAATACGAACTTTCACATTAACAGTTGCCATGGAAAATGCAAGTACTATCTGAGTGCGTTATTATTACCCAACATCTTGAAATCAAGGGATTTTGGGGCCGGAAGCGGCCGCTTGTGAAAGGCCTGCGGGGCTCAGCCGGGGTGCTCTGGAGCGAGCCTTTGGAGCAGTGGGAGAATTTCGTCCAGGGAATCCAGAGGCCCGGGAGAGGCAGGACGGACCCGCAGTCTGTTCCCGGACGAGAGGCTGTACTTGCCCGGATCGGATTCCACCATTTTGACGACGGATTCCGCATTCACAGCGGTATCCGGTGCGAAGGTCAGGACCAGGGCCTCCCGGGTCACGTCCAGACGTGTGGCACGGAGCCGTTTCATAAGGAGTCGAACGGACATGATGCGCAGCAGGTTCAAGACCTCTCTCGGGGGCGTACCGAATCGATCGGTGATTTCGTCTCGGAGAGACTCCAGTTCCCGGCTTTCCTTGAGAGAAGACAGACGCCGGTATAGATTCAGGCGCACATCAGGGTCCGACACATAGGTGTCCGGGAGATACGCCGAGAGATTCACATGGATTTCCGGGTTTACCTCTTCCCGCCACTCTTCACCCTTGAGTTCTGAAACCGCTTCTTCGATGAGGCGGATGTAAAGCTCATATCCCACCGCCGCAATGTGCCCGGACTGGCTGAACCCGAGAATGTTACCTCCGCCCCTTATTTTGAGATCGTGCAGGGCCAGTTGAAGCCCGGCCCCGAGTTGTGAAAAGTCCATGAGGGCCTTGAGTCGTTTGACCGCTTCCCGCGTCATACCGGATGTATCGGAGAGCAGGAGATAGGCATAGGCGGTCTCGCTTGATCGCCCCACCCGTCCCCTGAGTTGATAGACCTGGGCCAGGCCGAACCTGTCGGCCTGGTGAAGAATTATGGTGTTTGCCGATGGTATGTCCAGGCCCGATTCGATGATGGTGGTGCACACCAGCACATCAATTTCTTTTCTGAGGAACGCCATCATTGTTTTTTCCAGGCCGCGTTCCTTCATCTGCCCGTGGGCCATGCCCACGCGGGCCTCAGGAAGGATCTCGCGGAGGCGGGCGGTTATCTGATCAATGGTCCGGACCCGGTTGTGCACGAAAAAAACCTGGCCTCCCCGTTTCAGTTCGTGTTCCACGGCATGGACTATGGTGGCCTCGTCATAGGGGACGATGTATGTCCTGATTGCCTGCCGGTCCTCCGGCGGCGTCTCAATGACACTCAAGTCCCTGACCCCCATGAGAGAGAGGTGAAGGGTCCTTGGAATAGGTGTTGCGGTCAGGGAAAGGACGTCCACAAGTGCCCTGTACTTCTTGAGGGACTCCTTTTGTTTTACGCCGAAGCGCTGCTCCTCGTCTACGATCAGGAGGCCCAGGTCACGGAATCCCACATCCTTCTGAAGGAGCCGGTGGGTCCCGATGAGTACGTCGACCTTGCCTGACCGGGCGCGGGCCGCCAGTTCGCCTTGCTCGGCCCGGCCCTTGAACCGGCTCAGGACAGAGACCTCGACACCGTATGGTTCCATTCGGCGCCGGAAGGTCTCGAAGTGCTGTTCGGCCAGAACAGTGGTGGGCACGAGCATGGCGACCTGCCTTCCCTCGCTTACCACCTTGAAGGCCGCGCGTAAGGCCACCTCGGTTTTGCCGAACCCCACATCCCCGCAGATGAGCCGATCCATGGGCCGATCGCTCTCCAGGTCGTCCAGAACGTCATCGATGGCTTTGGCCTGATCAGGCGTCTCCTCGTGCTCGAAAGTCGCCTCGAATTCCCGGAAAGTGTTGTCGGGAGGCCCGAATGCATGGCCTGTACGGAAGCTTCGAAGGGCGTAAATCTCAACAAGCTGGCGAGCGATTTCCCTTACGGATTTTCTCGCCCGCCTCTTGGCGACATCCCATGAACGCCCTCCCATCCTGTCCAGCTTGGGGGCCTTATCATCCGCCCCTATGTACTTTTGCAGAATGCTTATACGGTCCGCAGGAACGTATAAACGGTCGGCCCCCTCGTATTCCACGATGACGAAATCATTGGCCTTGCCGGCCACCTCCATTTTTTTGAGACCCCCGTAGAGGCCGATCCCGTGATCTTCATGAACTACAGGGTCTCCGACCTGAAGCTGGCTGAACGATGTCCAGTTCAGGCCCTCCACACCTGCCTGCCTGCGGCGGGGCGCCCGCGAGCGCTTGGGGCCGAAGACCTCGTCCTCGCTCACTACGTGCAGGCCGATGCCGGGCCATGCAAATCCCCTGGTGAGCGTCCCCAGGCAGAGGGTCACGCCGGGACCGCGCGGAACCTCCTGCCAGCAGTTGACGATACCATCCGTATTAATTCCGTAGTTGGCGAGGATTTCCTGAAGACGTCCCGCCTGTTGTTCGGTACGTGAGACCATTACCACCCGTGATCCGTTCTCCAGCCATTCTTCTATATGCTCGGCCAGGGGTGCCAAGGAGACCCGTCCCCTACCCTCCATGCGCAGTTCCAGACTGTCCTCTATAGGAGTGACGTGCTCCAGGATCACGGTTTTTGTTCCGGGGGCGTCTCCCTTGAGAGGTATCTCACTGAAGTCGATCGGCCCGGCTTTTGCCATGCTGGCCCGGGCCGTATCTTCCTCTATCAGAAGTCCGCTTATCTCCGGAAAAGGCTGTTCCCTTTCCTCGGCATCGCTGCGGTACCTCAGGGCGTCACGAAGGAACTTTTCCCGGAATCGAATCAACTCGGAGTCGATCCTCTCCGGGTCAATGCGGAACAGGAGACCTTTTTCCGGCAGGTAGTCAAAGAGGGTGTCCGGCCGTTCATAGAAGTGGTTGAGCCAGGCCTCCTGTCCGGAAAACCCTCCTCCCTCCTTGATCTCGGGAGGGAGTCTGCCCATGGATCTTGCCCGCTCCACAGAGGCCTTGTCAAAGAGGATCTCCGAGGCCGGAAGCAGGACCAGTTCCTCAAGGGAAGTCGTGGATCGCTGGGATAGAGGGTCGAAACAACGAATGGATTCCAGGTGGTCTCCCCAGAACTCCAAACGGACCGGCTCATTCATTAAAGGCGGGAAGATGTCCACAACACCGCCGCGAACCGCGTAATCCCCCCGCTCTTCAACAAGGGACGTCCTCAAGTATCCACACTCATGAAGTCTGCGGATCAAGCGGTCCCGAATCACCTCCTCCCCTTTCTCCAGGTAATCCAGCGCCCCCACAAGGGCGCGTTTGGGCATGACGCGGACGGCAGCCGCCTCGCACGAGGTTATCACAACGGGGTTAGGCAGCTCCGTAAGCGCGTAAAGGGCCTGGATTCGCCGTGTGACCACATCCCGGTGCGGGCTCAGGCCTGAAAGCGGGGAGATGTCGTATATTGGAAAATCATAGAGCCTGCGTTCGGTCGGGGGACCGAAGCTCATGGATTCCGGCAGGAAAAAGGCCAGTTCCCGGTAGAGCCCGTGTGCCTGGGCGGCGGTGGGCGCTATCACGAGGCAGGGTACGCGGACATCCGGAAAAATGCGGGAGAGCAGATAGCTCCGGGCCGAACCGCTTGTTCCCGCGATGTCCAGGGACCCGGTACCGGACCGAATCAGTTCCTGAACATGTTGAATGGATGATGAGTCATGTGCCATAGTGTAATAAACCGGATTAAGGGACTTCACGCGAGCGGGAGGTGTCCCGCCTTATAAAGGCTTTCAGGCCGGAATGAATCCCAGCCTGTTGGTGAAACAGGGAAGAGCATTACAGGAAAGCGTGTTCCGTTGCAAGGCATGCCTTCAATCCGCAGCCGCATAGACCCGCCGGAAATGGGGCCTTGACCCGAGTAGGGTACAGTGTGATAAGGGATGTCATAATGAAAGACAAGGAGATACTTCCATGACAAGCGACGCGAGCGGGGACGCTCCGCCCCAGGTGATCGCCTCCATCAACAACAGGATCAACCCTGATCAGTCCATAGACCTGGTCTACCTTTCCGGGGAAAACGGGTTTGCCACGTCCGGCATCCGCGCCAACTTCGATCTTCCCGAGATCCTGATCCCCGCCCACATGGTAGCTCGGGACCTCCAGCTCGTAGGTGCTATTGTCTCCGCAATCCTGGAACGCATTTCCCTGGCCTGCGAAAAAGATGCGGTCTTCGAGTACGCCTCCCGTTTCGAGGTCCTGGGCCGCGAATACACTTTCACGCCTCAAGGATCTTATATGCGAATGGATGTCGACGCCCCTGATCCCGGCCATATGGACGGCCAAGAGGAATGAGAAAGAGGGGCGGGCACTTATCAGGTCGCTTTGTGCGGCGTGGACTTCCGCTTCAGTGGACGCAGGTTGCATCGAGCCGGGGAGGCTCGGACACCTCGTCCCGTCCGCGGTGCCTGTCCAGAAAGGCCAGGACGGCCTGCACGTATTCCGCCGGTCTCTGGTCGTAGGTGTTATGCCCGCACTTGGGGAGAACGGCCAGTTCCCCCCTGGGCAGAAGCCGGTAAAAGGCCACACCCTGCTCCACATCGAAGAGGAAACTCCTGTCCGGGTAGAGCACCAGGCCGGGGCAGGAGACGGAAGGCAGGAGCGGCCTGAGGTCGAAGAAGCCGGTACCGTAAGCCCCGCCGTGGATGCGGAAAAGGTCGAAGAAAGGCTCGGCATATTCTTCTCCATGCCATTCGTTAAGCTTTTCCCGCAGGTCCGGATCCAGTTCCCTGAACGACTTGGGAAACTTCTCCCGGTTGAACTCGGGCATACTCACCTTACTATAGCACTGGGTGCTGGAAATCGTGACGGATCTGACATGTTCGGGGTAGTCCAGGGCATAGTCCACGGCCAGGACGCCCCCCTCGCACTGCCCCACCAGGTGAAAGGACTCTATGCCGAGGGCGTCTTTGAGGGCGGCCAGTTCCCGTACGCCCCACGCCCGGAAGCCTTGGCCGATGTAGAACTCCTCGAAGTCTTCCCCCCTCTCCGATCTGCCGAAACCGCGCCGGTCATACATTACCACCCGGTAGCCCCGATCCAGCAGTGGCGGGTAGATCTCCTTCCACATGGGTGTGCAGCCGAACCCATGGTGAAGCAAAATAATGGTTTCTCCCTTGCCGTGATCCTCGTAGTAGATACGAAATCCCTTTATGGTTTCAAAAGGCATATGGGCCTCGCTTATTCACTCTTTGGTATAATCCGCTTCGAATAAGGGCGGTTTTAACATATGGAGCGGCGCGGTGCAATCCCGGCTGTGTCTACGGCTTGTCCACCGCTGTACGCGCCGGCTGAAGCAGGCCGGCCCCGAACTCGTGTGATTCGTCATGAACAGGGCCGGCTTCATGTTAAAGTCCGGGAATTTGACTTTCATCCCCAGGGATGGCAAAGCATAAGTTCATGTGAAAGAGAAAGAGTGCAGAAGAGGGCAGAAATCATGTCTGAATTCAGGTACAGCGATGTCCGGAAAGAGATGGAGCTTTACGGTTATGATGATGTGGTCAAGAGCCACTGCCGCATGTGCCACGGCGGATGCGGCGTGCTCATCTATCTAAAGGAGGGCAGAGCCGAGAAGATAGCAGGGGACCCGGACTGCCCCATCAACCACGGCACCCTCTGCTCCAAAGGGATCGCATCCATCCAGCTGGCCTATCACCCTGATCGACTTACACACCCTGTCCGTCGTGCAGGACCGAAGGGGAGCGGCAGATGGGAGCGTGTCACGTGGGACGAGGCCCTCGATGCCATTGCAGAGAAGTTGTGTGGTTACAGGGAGGCCTTTGGCGCGGAATCAGTGGTCATGGGATACGGAACAGGCAGGGACAACGAGGCGGTCATCTACCGCTTCGCCAACCTCTTCGGCACGCCCAATGTGCTGACCGCGGGTCATTTCTGCTACGGCCCCAGGATCGCCACCAGCATCCTTACCTGCGGCACCAATCCCATCGTGGACTATGAGAACCACCCGAAATGCATCATGGTCTGGGGCAACAATGTGGTGATCAGCAACCCGGACTGCTATAAGGGCGAGCCCTTTTCAGCGGCCCTGGATGCAGGGGCGAGGCTCATTGCAGTCGATCCCAGGCTCACCCGCATTGCCGCCCGGGCCGACGTATGGCTGCCGCTGAGACCTGGAACCGATGCAGCCCTCGCCCTTGGGATGCTCCATGTAATCATTGAGGAAGGGCTTTATGACAGGGAGTTCGTGGCAAATCATGTCTTTGGTTGGGATCCCTTTCTGAAAAGGGTGAAGGAGTATCCTCCTGAAGGGGTGGAGCGGATCACCTGGGTCCCCAAAGAAAAGATCCGTGAGGCGGCGCGGCTCTTCGCCACAACCAGGCCGGCTGCCGTTCAGTGGGGCGTGGCCATAGAGCAGCAGATCAATTGTGCGGACAACGACCGCCTTCTGATGTTTCTCATGGGAATCACGGGGAACATTGACGTGCCCGGGGGGCAGGTGCTCTTCAAGCCGCCCCGGATCCGTAATGTCGGATACTTCGGGGCGCACAGGATGCTGCCGGATGCGCAGCGGGAAAAGCGGCTGGGAGGAGAGCGCTTCCGCCTTGCCGGCAATTTCGCCATTATCAACCCCAAATGCGTCTGGGACGCCATCCTGGAAGAGAAGCCCTATCCGGTCAAGGCGCTCTTCTTTGTCAGCTCCAATCCACTTATAACAAGGGCCAATGCCGCAGAGGTCTATCGGGCACTGGAGAAGGTGGAGTTCACGGCGGTGGCGGATTTCTTCATGACTCCCACGGCCGAGATGGCCGATATAGTCCTGCCGGCGGCTACCTGGCTGGAGATGGACTATATCGGGGATTTCTGGAAGCGGCACGGCTATATCCTGCCCAGGAGAAAGGCCATCCAGGTGGGGGAATGCCGATCGGACCACGAGATGCTCAATGACCTGGCGCACCGCGTGGGGCAGGGCGAGCACTGGTGGGACGATTTTGAGCAGGCCCTGGACTGGATCCTGGAACCCGAGGGAATTACCTGGCGGGATTTCAAAGAGATGGACTATATCCGGGGAGAGGTGCTGCATCAGAAGCACGAGACACGAGGGTTTTCCACTCCAACGCGTAAATTCGAGATCTATTCCACGGTCCTCGAGGACATGGGATACGATCCTCTTCCCCGATACCGTGAGCCCCCGGAGAGCCCTTACAGCACACCTGAACTCTATTGCGAGTTCCCTTATATCCTTATCACGGGCAGGCGATTGCCCGGTTTCTTTCACACGGAGAACCGCCAGGTCTCCTGGCTGCGGGAGCTGCACCCTGACCCGGTGGTTGAGATCCACCCGGAGACCGCCGCCAAGGAAGGGATTGAGGAAGGAGAATGGGTTGTTATTGAGTCCCTCCGCGGCAAGGTCAGGCAAAAGGCCAGGTTTTTTGCAGGAATGGATCCGAGGATCGTCTCCGCCGAACACGGCTGGTGGTTTCCGGAGGACAAGGACCCCGGGCATGGCTGGGATGAATCCAACATCAATATCCTGACCGACAATGCCTACGAGACCTGCGACCCGGCCATGGGGGCCACCAGTGTCAGGACCCTTCTTTGCAGGATCCACCCGGAGAAGCGCTGATGGAGGAGAATCATATGACCCGATTCGCTTTGATCATTGATTACCCGGCCTGCTGGGGATGCAGGACCTGTGAGGTGGCATGCAGGCAGGAGAACAGATTGTCGGGCGGGATAAGCCTGATCCGTGTCTCCGAAGACGGGCCCAGGCTTGCGGAAGGCAAACCGGAATTCACCTACAGGGTGAATACATGCAGGCACTGTGACCAGCCGGACTGCGTGGAGGCCTGTCCCGAGGAGGCTGTCACCAGGAGGAAGGACGGCATAGTGGTCCTTGATGAAGAAAAATGCACAGGGTGCGGGTTGTGCGCTGACCAATGCCTTTATGATGCCATTGTCGTGGACAAGGAAACCGGCGCAGCCTGGAAATGCAACCTGTGCCACAACAGGGTGGATCACGGGCTTCTGCCCGCCTGTGCTGACAACGTATGCCCGGCCCACTGCATCCATTTCGGTGACCCGGATGTCATTCAAAAGGAGATCCGGAAAAGACGGGCCTCGTGCGTCACCCTGCCTCGATACGGCCCAGCCCCCCGGAAATCGATCACGGCAGGTCAAGCACAATAAGCGGTGCAGGGTTGAGCAAGCTGTGCCCCGGTTTTTCGCCTCACTCGGCTTCAGCTGCGTTTCGAGGTTTTCCTACAGCCGCTATGTAAACCGTAAATTCCTCATCTCCGTCAACGCCAAGCAGCCGGTCACATGCAGGTTGGTCGTAAGCGGCGATCGCACAGGTCCCGGCGCCGAGAGCGGTGCATGCCAGATATAGGTTCTGGCAGACGTGTCCGGCTTCGACAGCAATGACTTTGTGCGCCGCTAGATCGTATCGCCATTCCATGCGTGCGGGGATCGTGGTCCAGAAAAACGTGGCAGCAGATGCCGCTACGAATCGCTGCTGCAGACAAGCGTAGGCCGCCTTGAGTCCTATTTGCTCATCAACGGACAGTTGAGCCAGTTGAGCTTCCAGGGGAAGGTAACGGTAGAGGCCGGAGGCCAGGCCTTCCACTCTGCTCACAGCCACATAAGTCTCCAGTGCATGGCGCGCGCCCGCCGAAGGCACGGTGCGCAATGCAAAGTCCTGTCCCAGCACACGGCGTATGCCCTGGGTCGCCCACAGTAGAGCGGCCAGTTCCTCTAAGGTGAGAGCTTGATCGCTGTAAGAGCGTACGCTTTCCCGTCTTGTGATTGTATCAGCAACCGACATGCAACACAGTCGGGCTAATGAGGCGGCACCGTCGGGAAGAATTATTCGCAACAAATCTTTCGAACAAGGCTTCTGGAGAGGTGGCGCCGGCACATGTCGATTCTGTTCGGTTTGACGGAAATCGATGATTTGTCTGATGATGTCTTTGAGGAAGAAACGATTATCATCAAACCGATTTACAGGCTTATGATCCGAATCCATGACAAAGACCCCTTTCAACGGCAGTGTTCATGTGGGTTTTCCATGGGGCCTGCAGGGTGGATACCGGCTGTTTAAGCCTCCAGCCGGTTCATCCTCAATCCCGAAGCCCGAAATGGTATTCTCAGTTGCGGCTTAATCATCATTGAGAAGTGAAAACGATCAGGAGTGGAGGTTTCCAGAACTCCCGGGTCAAGAGGATTTTATCAGTCAAGGGCCTCCTTCACCCTCCGTGACAGTTCCTCCATGGCGAACGGCTTCTGAATGAAACCTCTGCATCCACGATCCATGATTTCCTTTGCCAGCCCGTTGATGCTGTAACCGCTGGAAAGGATAACTTTCACGTTCCGATCCATTTCTCTCAGATTGTCAAAGACCTCTCCGCCACCCATGCCCGGCATGATCATGTCCAGGATGACGAGGTCGATCTCTTTTTTTTGTTCGCCGTACACACCCAGGGCCTCTTGGCCGCTACCGGCGACAAGGACCTGATAGCCCAGTTTTTCCAGCATCATTCGGCCTACCTCGAGGATCATGTCCTCGTCATCCACAATGAGGACAGTGCCGCGCCCGTACTTGATCTCCCGCCGGTCGGGTATGGGGGCTTTTTCCACCGCCTTCTTCATAGAGGCGGGAAGGTAGAGGTTGAAGGTGGTGCCTGTTCCCTTCTCACTGTAAACATTAATGAAGCCGCCGTGGTTCTTGATGATCCCGTAGACAGAAGCAAGGCCCAGGCCCGAGCCTTGTGCTCCATTCTTTGTAGAGAAGAAAGGATCGAAGATCCTCTCCCTGGTTGCATCATCCATCCCGGTTCCGGTGTCGGTCACGGATACCTTGACATATCTCCCGGGATTAATCTCAAAAGGCCTACAGTATTCCTCATCAAGAATGACGTTTTTTGTCTGAACATAAAGGTCCCCTCCACCGGGCATGGCCTGCCAGGCATTCACGTAGAGATTGAGTAATGCCTGCCGTATCTGGCCCGGGTCCGCTTCCACGGTCCACAGGGGGTCTTCATACTTCTCGTTAACCCTGATCTCCTTATTTGTTCGGCCGAACATCGTGCTTTCATTTTTGATGAGCTGATTGAGGTCTACGGGCCTGACCTCGTACTTGCCTCCCCTTGCAAAACCAAGGAGGTCTCTGGTTAATTCGGTGGCGCTCCTCACGTATTCCTTGATTCCTTTCAGGTGTTCATAGTCGGGATGGGAAGGAGACTTGTCCATCATCATCAAGGAGGCGCGCCCCTGAATCCCCATCAGGACGTTGTTGAAGTTATGAGCGATACCTCCGGCAAGGGTGCCGATGGCCTCCATTTTTTGAGACTTGTGGAGCTGGTCTTCCATTTCCTTCAGTTTAGTAATATCGCTCGCAATTTCTATTCTTACAAGGCGGCCGTCCGTCCATTCTATTGCACGATCGTAATTGACATACCATTTCCTTGTAACAGGGTTTCTGCCCTGCCAAACAATCACTCCCGTGGGTTTCCCTCTCTTGTCGATTAATTGGTTGTTTGTGCAGTCCGGGCAAGGTCCTGTTTCTCCTCTAAATACTTCCCAGCATATTTCGCCGGTGAAGTCCCTGCCAAAGCTGTCTATCATGTTTTTGTTCATAAATAGGATTTCATGTGTATTAATATCAGCCACATAAATTGTTGCATCAATGCTGTCTAGTATCGTCAGCAGTCTATTGTGAGATCTCTTCAATGCATCTTCGGCTCGCTTGCGCTCGGTGATGTCCCTCATAAACTCCACGGCGCCGGTAACATTATTTGTTTCCGGCTCGATTAGGGGATAGCTGAAAAGTTCAATCGCTTTTTCTCCCTGATCGGACATTACGCTGACTTCAGCCCTTTCCATTTCCCGGCTTTTCAGGCATCGCAGCGTCGGGCAAGGGAGACAAGGTTCGGTCCTGTTTTGGTATGCCTGGAAACACTTTTTCCCTTCCAGTGGTTTTTCTTGTTGATGCCATGTTTTTATCGTATTGTTTGCATAGCGAATGGTCAAATCTTGATCAAGCACACTTATACCATCCTGAATACTTTCAAATACACCACGCAAAAGGTTTCTGCTCTCCCGCAATTCCTCTTCCACCCTCCTGCGGTCGGTGACATCCCTCACGATACCCCTGAATCCCAGGGGTCTACCCTTCGTGTCTTGAATGAGCGTCACCGAGGCCTCCACAAACCTCCTGACCTGGTCTCGTGGGATGACCTCCCAGCCAAAGCCCTTTGTCGGCATGCCGGTCCTGTATACCTCATTGAAGGCCTGAAAGAGCTCCGCAGCAACATGCTCATCCGTGTACCGCCGGTTGTTCATGCCCATTAGCTCATCCCTTGAATACCCCAGCAGTTTGCACACGGAATCATTGAAAAAGGTCAGGTTTCCCGCTAAATCAACCTCATAGTAGCCATCCGCGATGCTCTCGAGGATCGTACGATATCGTTGTTCACTCTCCCGCAAAGCCTCCTCAGCACGCCTGCGTTCTGTGATTTCGGTGTCGCTGCCCCGATAGCCTGCCAGACTGCCTTCGCCGTCCAGAACAGGAATCCCGTTCGTGCTAACCCATAGAATTTCACCCGACTTGGTCTGGACGCGGTTTTCCAGATCGATAAAAGGAGCCTTCCTCACAAACACCTCGAAGGCCGCCGATTTGAAAGTCTCTCGTCCCTCTTCCGGGTGCAGGTCGTAGAAATGCATTTTACCGACGATCTCTTCGGGCCGGTAGCCAAGGACCTGTTCGGCCACGTGGTTGACATAGGTGTAAAGGCCGTCTTTATCCACCTCCCAGACCATGGTGCGGCTCTGCTCGGCGAGTTGATTCAACCGTTCATTGCTCTCGCGGAGTGCCTCTTCCGCCCGCTTGCGATCAGTGATGTCGTGCATAGCAACGACTGCACCGGTTACACTGCCTTTCTCATTGGTCAGCGCCTGTCCACTACAGACCAAAGAATGAGGACCGGTATGTTTGGCGGCCACTACAATCTCTGCATTTTGAACGTGCTCGCCTTGCAGGGCTCGGAACAGGGGGATCTCCTCCATGGGCAGTGGTGTAATTCCGTCCATTTCATACAGATCGTAGTACTCGGCCCATTGATCCGGCGGAATGGGCCGAACAGGCAGACCATGTAACCGGCGCGCAGCCTCGTTGAAACGGATCAGCCTACCCTCCTGGTCGCAGATTACGATGGCTTCTTCAATACTGTCCAACACTGCGGACAGAAAAATGCGTTCGCTTTCGAGTTCCTGCTCCGCCCGCTTGCGTTCGGACTCAGCCCTCTCCAGTTCCCGAACCCGTTGCTCCAGTTCCTTATAGGTCGGCTTGTCAGACATGATTACCACCTGTCTCTTCCAGATATCCTGAATTCAGTGCCGCAGCCACAATACCTGCCGCCCATCCAACTCCACTATTAACAGTATACCGGACACTCCTTGGCTTGGCCCGCAGGCCGAAGGGGCTTTCCATAACGGAGTATATTATACCACCTGATTCAATGAAAATGAACCTGGTTAACGGCAAAGAACCGCGCGAAAAAGCCCTTTTCGAGGTGGTGTCTTCATGGTTGTGTCCACAGGACGAGGTTGTTTCCGGGGCTGTTTTGCTGTATCACAAGTGCCAGGGGCCGACCGCACGCCCACTATCGGGTTTTGTAGGCCCGGTTTGGTAAACGGCAGGGTCCTCTGATGGGCGCGGCCGTCTTCAGATTTTTCCAGACGCCAGGCAGAGAGGCTTGTGCTGCATAAAACCCGAAAATTGAACTGGATGGCGGACAGGAGGACGAAGTGATTTACACAAAGATTAATGAGGAGCACCTCAAGAATCTCAAAGACATGGTGGCCCCTGATCGAATTTCCACAGGGATTTCAAACCTGGAACTCAACGCCCGGGACGAATCCCACCATGAACCCTGCCTGCCGGAGGTGGTCATCTGGCCTGAGAGCCCGGACGAGGTGGCACGGATCGTCCGCTACGCAAACAGGAACCGTATTCCCGTTACGGGCCGGGGCTCGGGGAGCAGCCTGGAAGGGAACCCTATTCCGGTCTGCGGGGGCGTGGTCCTGAACTTCAACCTGATGAACCGCATACTCGATATTCGGGCGGAGGACTTCCAGGCGGATGTGGAACCCGGAGTGGTCTACCAGGACCTCAATGAGAAGCTTCGCCACGAAGGCCTTTTCTTCCCGCCGGATCCTGGTGCTCGTGCCACGCTGGGGGGCATGATCGCCAACAATGCGAGCGGGACGAGGACTGTTCGCTACGGCTCCACCCGGCACAATGTGTTGCGGCTTAAGGTTGTTACTGCGGACGGGGAAATCCTCAGCATGGGCACGCGTTCATCCAAGACATCGTCTGGTTTCGACCTGGTCAACCTCTTTGTGGGGTCGGAAGGGACCCTGGGCATCGTGGTTGAGGCCACAGTGCGCCTTGTGGGATTGCCCGCCGCCTTTTCCGCAGCCGTGGCCTCCCTTCCTACTGTTGAGGCCTGCGGCAGGGCCGTGTTCCAGATCATGCGGGCTGGTTTGGACCCGGCGGCCCTGGAACTCATGAGTCCCGAGTGCATAGAGGTCATGAACCGGGAGCGCGATTTGGGACTGCCCGTGTCTCCGACTGTTTTTATGGAGTTTCACGGCGCAGCCGATGGCCACTTGTCGGATATTCTGTCCATGGCGAACGACATCTGCGCGGAGGAAGGATGCACCGGGTTCAGGACCGGCCTGGGCCGGGAAGAGAGGGATCGCGTCTTTCGTGCCCGCCACGAGCTGAGTGAGATGATTCGAAGGAATCATCCGGGCCGCACCCACACCACTGCGGACGTGGCCGTTCCCATATCAGCCTACCCGGGCATCATCGCCTGGAGCCGCGGGGCCCTGGAGGAGGCCGGTATTCCCGGATACATCTTCAGCCACGCCGGGGACGGAAATCTTCACCTTGTGTTCATGGGCAAAACCGGCGACGAAAAGGAGTGGGCCGAGATCGAACGTATCTACGACCGGCTCGTGCAAAGGGCCTTAGCCTCCGGAGGGACTGCCACGGGAGAGCATGGGGTGGGTATCGGAAAACGGAAGTACATGGAGGCAGAGCATGGAGCAAGTCTCGCGTGGATGGGCCGAATCAAGGATGTCTTTGACCCGAACCACATACTGAATCCCGGTAAGGTGCTTCCATGAAGGCGTACCCGCATTTAGGAGCGTATTTCAGACCTCTGCCGGCCTTTACCGGCGTTGGAAGGGCCTTTGACTTCGGTCCGGGGAAAAGGGGCTGGTATTGTTGTCCGCCGGGGGCCCAATCGCGGATACGGAAATGGGCCTTTCACGGAGGATATAAGGATTGATTTCAGATATGACGAGTGCAGAGACGTGCCGGCGCATCGTTGATAACATCTCGAGAGTGGTGGTGGGAAAGAAGTCGGCTGTTGAAATGCTTCTGGTGGCCCTTCTGGCCGAGGGTCACCTTCTGATTGAAGACGTTCCGGGCCTGGGTAAGACCCTTATCGCAAAATCCCTGGCAGGGAGCCTCAATGCCGGGTTCAAGCGGGTCCAGTGCACGCCGGACTTGCTTCCGGCCGACATCACAGGCTTCAGCGTTTACAACCAGCAGTCGGGTCATTTCGAGCTTCGGCACGGGCCGGTCATGACCCATGTGCTGCTTGTGGACGAGATAAACCGGGCCATCCCACGCACGCAGTCCAGCCTTCTGGAGAGCATGGCTGAACGACAGGTGACTATCGACGGACAGACCATTCGTCTTCAAAGGCCCTTTTTCGTGATCGCCACGCAGAATCCCATAGAGTTGGAGGGGACCTTCCCCCTTCCGGAGGCCCAGCTCGACAGGTTTCTTCTCAAGATCCGCCTGGGCTATCCCGGCAAGGCCGAGGAGATGGAGATCCTTCAGCGGTTTAAGACTGAAGACCCCCTCGAAGACCTTCAGCCTGTAGTCACGGTGGAGCAGGTCACAGGCCTTCAGAAGGCGGTTCGCCGAATCCACGTCGCCCCCGCCATCCTGGAATACATCGGCGAGATCGTAGGCGCAACCCGGTCAGGCGGGGTCTTTCGATACGGAGCCAGCCCACGCGGGACTCTGGGCCTGATGCGGGCCGCTCAGGCCCTGGCCTTGCTTCGGGACCGTTCCTATGTCCTTCCCGACGACATCAAGTTACTCGCCCCCTTTGTCCTGGGGCACCGGCTCATCCTGGCCGAGGAGGAGCGGCTTCGAGGAAGCGAGCCCGTCCTTCTTATGGAAGAGTTGCTGAAGCGCTTGCGCGTTCCGGCTGTTGAGGAAGGGGATCGGAGAAGTCCATGAGTTCCATGCACACGTCCCAGGACTCGGGCCTGCGCATACCCAGCCTGTTTATCGACCCACTGGTAAGGATTCTTCTGTGGGTCCTGCTGTTTATTTCCCTCCTTTTCGGGCGCACAGACCTTTCCGCTCTTTGTCTGGTCATGCTTCTTTTGTCCGCCGGAGCCAAAGTCTGGCGTCGCCTGGTGGCCGGCCGCTTGGTTTGCAGGTTCCTGACGGATAAGCTTCGTGTCATGCCCGGTGAATCACTGGTTTTCACTGCCGAAGCGCATAATGGATTCATCCTTCCCATGACGGTTCGATCCAGGCTGGCCGGAGCCGGCCGGCTTTCCGGAGATGGTTATAGCGGAGATTTGCGTGAATGTGTGTTGGGAGGCCGGCGCACGGGGCGTCTTGAATGGCCCATGAACGCCCCGGGCCGAGGTGTCTACCGAATCGGTCCGCCGGTGACAGAGGCGGGAGACGCCCTGGGACTGTTCTTTCAGGAAACCAGCCGTGATGCACCCCTGGAACTGATCGTTTACCCTAATCATTTTCGAATAGGATCGTTTTCCAGGCAGTCAAAAGAATTCTTCGGCAGTATCAGAGCGGAAGGCCTTATCGAGGACCCGATCAACCCCATGGGGACCCGGGAGTACCATCCGGGACGACCGGCAAAGGCCATCCACTGGAAGGCCAGCGCCCGATTGAACCGCCTTCAGGAAAAGGTTTTCGAGCCCAGCAGAAGGGCAAGGATCCTTCTCAGCCTAGATGTTAAAGGGTTCCACGAGACAGGGGATGAAGAGGGCTTTGAGGAAATTCTCGAGACAGCCGCATCTGTCGCGGTTCATCTGGTCAAGAACGGCGTTTCCGTGGGAATGATAACTAATACGAAGCTCAAGGGAGACTGTTCCCCCGTGGTTCCGGTCTCCCAGGGGCCGACCCAGCTATCCGTAATTCTAGAGCTGATGGCGAGAATGACCATGGAACCGGGCGCCGACCTGATTAAACTGGCCGGATACATCCTGCCCCGGACTCCGGGGGCGGGCTGTCTTCACTGCGTTCGAGCCCCGGACGAGGCTGCTGAGGCGTTCGGATCGTATATCCTTGACCGCAAGACCCCGGTCTCATTTCTGGCGGCCAGGCGAGGTGATGGTTCTGCCCTCAGGTCCGCTGTATCGTCGGGCCTGGCCTTCACAGAGACCCTTCGCAGATCCGGAGGCAGGGCGGCTGCATGAGTGACCGTGGAGGGCGGATCCTCTTTTCTGTTTTCCGTGCCGGCGCAGAGGGGCTTTGGGTGATCGCGGCGGCCGGCTTTGTGGCGCACGTCACAGTGGGAAGGCCTTTCCCCCTCCTGCCAGGCGCCGCGACCTTCCTGGCGGCTGCGGCCCTGACCCGGGCCCTGTGGGGACGAGGCCTGAGAAGGATCGCCGTACTGATAATCCATCTGTCGGCTTTTTCCGCCTGTCTTTTTTTGGGGCTTGGGGCGTTCATGCCGCACCTGGATCTGATTCCGGCGGACGGAGACTGGATGTCCTGGGGCTGGACCACCCAGACGGCCTTCTGGCTCGGGATCCTTTGGGTGAAAGGCGCTGCGTTTTCCAGGCACCCGGGAACACGTGAGAGGATATGCTCCCAGTTCGATCAGGGCGTGGCGTGTTTCGGCCTGGTGCTGCTGGTTTCCTTTATTGTGGAGGTCAAGGGGGGCTTGCCCGCGTCATGGGATGGGATGCTTCCCCTCCTTTTCCTGTTTTTCGTCCTGGGCATCGCCGCCATGGGCCTCTCCGGGCCTTCTGATAAGAAAGGGCCGAAGGTCGAAGGCGCTCCGGGGACATTACCGGTTTTTGCTTTTGCCATTCTGGTGGCGGGGGTGGGAACAGGAGCGATCCTCTTTCTCATGCCCCTAATGATGGTTGGGGCCGAGATGGGCGCCGAAGCCCTGAAGACAACGACCTCTCCCATCGGACACATTCTGGTCGGTATACTGCGCTTCCTTTTCGGAAGAAAGTACATGTTGGCAAAGGACCAGGCCCCCCATGATATCCCCGGAACAACGAGGCCGTTTGAAGCAGGTGATGCCCCGGGCACGGGCCTTGAAACGGCGTTCGGGTGGGTGTTGGCGGTGGTTCTGGGTCTGCTTCTTGCAATTCTGTTGATGATCGTGCTCTTATACGCGGTGAAGGCCCTTCTGAGCAGGACTCGTCCGGAATACGCAAGGACCCTGCGATTATTCGCGATCCTGGAGCTGTTCACCCGGTGGCTGGGTCGTATAAGTGTCATATCACCTGCTCGCACGTTCAGTGCGTTTCGCAACCCCGGTCCGGTGCAGCTGTTCAGCCGGCTGTCGGCGTGGGGAGCGCGCTCCGGATTGCCGCGTGGTTCCACTGAGACACCCGGGGAATATGGAGCGCGGCTGGGTGCTCGCTTCAAGGGCCTTTCCCGTGATATCATGTTACTGGTGGACTTGGTGAACCGGGAATTATACTCGAACCTCCGTCCCGGCTTTGCTCATCGCAGGGAAGGTCTCGAGGCCTGGAGGCGCCTTCGCAGACCGAGGAACTGGTTTCCCCGGCTCCGGGTACTTCTACGGCCCTTTGATTAGTTTTCAGTATTCTGTTTCCAGCCGGGACGCGAAGACGCCGAGAAAGACTACCCATATTATTAGGAGATAAGTTGGGCATGAAGCGGAACGACAATCTCGAAGGGGACACCGGGAAAATGCCTCTGAGCTTCGAGAGAACAGGCGGTCCGGTTGACCGGGCCATTGACGAACTCATGGATCTTGCGGGGCATGTGCAGGACCGGGAAATCGTGAGGGAAATGATCATTACCTCGCTCAAGGCCGGACGGGAAGGCGTGAGCCGTGCCGACCTGAAGCTTATGAACATGTCTCTCAAGGAGATGCGTTACACGTCCAAGGTGTTTGCTCCGTATCGTACCGTCAGAAAGGTCACGGTATTTGGATCGGCCCGCACTCTTCCTGATGAGCCTATTTACCATATGGCCCGCAGGCTGGGAGAACTCCTGGCACAGGAAGGGTGCATGGTGATCACAGGTGGAGGGCCGGGCCTGATGCAGGCTGTGAACGAGGGAGCCGGGCCTGAACACTCCTTCGGGGTCAACATCCGGCTGCCTTTCGAGCAGAAAGCCAATCCGGTCCTTGACGGACTTCCTCGGAGCATCAATTACAAGTATTTTTTCAACAGGAAAGTGGCCTTTGTCAAGGAGGCGGATGCGGTAATTCTTGTCCCGGGCGGGTTCGGCACTCTTGACGAGGCCATGGAAATCCTGACGCTTGTTCAGACGGGAAAACGGGCGCCTCTTCCGATTATTTTACTGGATCTTCCGGACGGAACATACTGGATGCGCTGGGAGGAGCTGATGAGGGAGGAACTCCTGGGCCGCGGCGCAATAGGGCTCTCAGACTTTTTGCTGTTCAAGCGTCTGGAGTCTCCCGAGGAGGCGGTTTCCAGAGTCGTGCGGTTCTATCGCCGCTATCATAGTCTCCGCTATGTGGGGCCCAAACTGGTCATTCGATTGAAGGGCATTCCGGATCCCTTCCCCCTGGGCGGGCTCCGAGCAGAGTTCGCAGATATACTGTCTCCCGGGGGAGATCTGGAACTGTCAGGCCCTCTTCCAGTGGAGAGGGACGAACCGGACCTGCTGTCACTTTCCCGTCTTGTAGTCGATTTCAACCGGACTGATTTCGGCAGGCTGGTGCAGTTCATAGATCGGCTCAACGAGATCTGAAGGCCTGTCGGAGAAGGTCTTTGCAGCCAACCCCTGGAGCGGCCTGTTTGATCGGGGGTTCAAGAGATAGACCACGAAGAAGGCAATAGACCAAAAAGCTGGGTTGGAGGGGCATCTAATGGAGGGTTATGTCAAGGCGGCCACGCTTGAAAACGAGATCGAGGCCCTGCTTCTGGAGTCTGTGCTGAAGGAGCGCGGCATCCCGCACTTTCTTCGAAGCTACCACGACACTGCATATGACGGCCTGTTTCAGGCCCAGAAGGGCTGGGGCGTGGTTACGGCCCCGGAGGACCGGCTGGAGGAGATTCTGGAAATCCTTCAAGACCTTCGAAAAGACGGTGGCCCGACAACGGACCAGAGCCCTGTCTGACTGATCGGCCTCCCCGGGGAAAGGTCCGGTGTATGGTACCGAGAATCCGCTGAAAGAGCCCTTGTGCGCCCTGTCCGCCGGATTCATTATTTTGTGGGAGATACAACGTGATTTTTAATTCTACAGGCCGGGTAGTGGACGGGTTTTATGTCCTTGGTTCGGCCGCAGTCCCGGTATATCTGCTTGACGGACCTTTTCCGGTCCTTTTCGACGGAGGGATCACCTGCCTGGGAGAGATGTATGTGAAAGCGGTGCGGGCCGTGCTGGGAAACCGGCACCCTTCGCTCCTTTGCCTGACGCATGTCCATTTTGATCACTGCGGTGCGGTGTCCCGCCTCAAAAAGGCGTTTCCGGGCATGAAGGTAGTCGCCTCCGAGCGGTCCAGACAGATTCTCGAGCGGCCCAATGCTATTAATCTGATTAGTAGACTCAACCGTGAGGCCGGGGACGCCGTCTTCGGCATTGATCCGGCCTTGCTGGTGGAAGAACCCTTTGAGCCTTTTACCGTGGACGTGGTTGTAGGACCCGGACCAGGCCCGTCCATAGGACCGGATCTCAGCCTCCACGCACTGCACACTCCGGGCCACACCTGGGACTTTCTGAGTTTTCATGTCCCGGAGATCGGGCTCCTGGTGGCGTCGGAGGCCGCAGGCGTAATGCACCCGAACGGTTATGTGGTGACCGAGAACCTGGTGAGTTTCGAGGTCTATATGACCTCGCTCAGGCGTTTGGCCGGGCTCGGCGCGGATATCCTCTGCCAGGCCCACCACTATGTGTTTACGGGCCGGGACGTAGAGGCGTTCATGCGCAAGTCCACTCGAACCGCCCTGGAGTTCCAGGCCCTGGTGGAGGAGGTGTGGGATGCGACCGGCGGGAACCTGCAAGAGACCCTCGAACGTGTCAAGAAGTTGGAGTATGATCCCATGCCGCTCCCGCGGCAGCCCGAATCGGCCTACCGGATCAACCTCGAGGCGCGAATTCGCTCCGTACTCGATTCAGGCCCGGTCCTGACGGCGGACAGGATTTGAAATGCACACTTAGTGGTTTATCAATCCATTGAACTCACCGAGTGCATATGACCGAGGGAACGAACATATCATGGAGGTAGTTTGTCTTCCCGGAGATCAGAAGTAATAGGTCATATAGAGAAACGCCCGGGCCGGCGCGGGCGTGAGCCTGTCGGTGCCGGGGACAGGAAACCCTTTGAACTCCGTGCCTGTTTTTCCATAGGGAATTGCGGCGCCGGCCGTGATCTGGATATTGTGGGCCAAGTCCCAAACGGCCCTCGGCTGGATCAGCCCGGAAGACTCGTCCAGGCGGTGGATCAACGTCAAAAGCACATTGAGGAGCGGGTGGAGTTCCACGCTTATGTGCCCGGCCAGATAATAGCGGCCCAGGGCGTGGACCTCTCCCCGCGCCACCCGGTCCATGAGGGCCTCGTTGTCAAAGGCCGCCGCCGGGTCGCGTTCGCCGATGCCTGAGTAGTGGAACTCGAGAAACCCGTATATGTTTCGATTCCACCAGACCCAGGAGTAATCCATGTTGATTGCCATGGAAAGAAAGCCGTCCCTGTCCCGCCTGTCTTCCAGAAAGGTCCATGTGGCATCCATCCGCCACACCGCGCTTCCTGCATACCCCGATACACCCATGCCTATGACCTCCCCGCCGTAGTGAAGAGCGCCCAGGATGTCGAACTCCATGATGCCCGAAGAAAAATGTACCTTGACCGCCAGGGAGCTTCTGTCCCATTCCACCTCCCCGGACTCCACCGACCGCCGCGGGACGTAAATAGCCTGGGCTTCGCCGGTCTTGAACAGGGGAACCCGGGCTGAGATCATGTCGTCACCGATTTTGTACTCCCTCTCGATGTCGGACGGGGCAAAAGGGTTGACCAGGTCCATGGGGTTGAAGAGCAAGCCGTTTCCCCATGTTACCGCCTGGCGTCCTATACGGATTGCCGTTCGTCCCGGCGTAAAGGCCAGAAAGAGACGGTCCAGCCTGTGCGTGAGGCTGTAGCCGTCACGCTGTCGAAGCGTGCGGGTGAGATCCAGGAATCGCCGGTCGTCCTCGGTCTCTGTGCTCAGGATAGAGGACTCGGAAAAGAAATCGGGAAACCGGCGGCCCAAGTCAGCCTGAGCCTTGCTGGTCTTACCGCCCGACAGGATCGCCTCATAGTGGACTTCTCCATGAACATGGTCAGAGAAAAAGGTCCTGTTTGTGAGGCGGCCTTCAAAGCTCCAGTCCAGGTAAGTGCCTGAATCCGTAAGGCCGTAAAGGGACCGGTCATCCACACGGGAGGCGGATCCCCGTAGCTTTATGTGCCCTCCCCATTGCGCGTCCGGCACGGCGAGGAAAGGCTCGGCAGGCGCGTCAGCCGCCACAAGAAACCAGCAGAGAACAAGGGCTTGGAAGAGAACAACCGGCAAGGCCCGAAAGGGGCGGTTTCGAAGGAGTCTCACGAAACGGCCTCCCGGTCTTTCCACTCGTCCCGCTCCACCTTGCCGTCCCGGATGCGGACCAGCCTTCCGGCATAGTCCATGACCATCCGGTCGTGTGTGGAGAAGATGAAGGTCACGCTCCTGCTCTCGTTCATGCCCCGCATCATGTCCATGAGAGCCTTACCGGCTGTGGTATCCAGGTTGGCGGTGGGCTCGTCGGCGAGCACGATGCTCGGCTCGGAGACCACTGCGCGCGCCACCGCAACGCGCTGCTGCTGACCGCCGGATAGTTCGGCGGGGCGCCTGTTGTAAAGCCCTTCGAGACCCACGTCATTTAATATGGTTCTTGCCCTGTCCCTGCGTTCCCGCGCGCCGACTCCCTGGAGCAGCATGACATATTCCACGTTTTCCTCGGCGGAGAGGACGGGTATCAGGTTGTAGGAC
Source organism: uncultured Desulfobacterales bacterium (assembly GCA_964450535.1). Lineage (GTDB taxonomy): Bacteria > Desulfobacterota > DSM-4660 > Desulfatiglandales > HGW-15 > JAIPEI01. The sequence goes on along the minus strand of CAYVDE010000012.1, from coordinate 10,208 downwards.
TGGAACACGAACCCCACATGATGAAGCCGCATGCCCGCCAGTTCCGACTCGCTCATGGCCCCAAGATCGTTTCCGTTCAGACGGATCCGCCCGGAGTCGGCCCGGTCAAGACCCCCGATCAGGTTGAGGAGAGTGGTCTTGCCCGAGCCCGAAGGGCCGGCCAGGGCCATGAAGTCACCTTTGGGTATGTCCAGAGTAACCCCTGCCAGGGCGTTGATCAGGATCCTTCCCTGCCGGTAGGTCTTGGTGACATCGGTCAATGAGACAATGGGTTCCACATTCATAATCGCATCCTTCTGATCGCTGTCCTCCTCGACCCCTATCCCTTTCACCTTGTGCCTTTTCCCTTTTTCCCCGCTCAATTGTGTATCAGCGCCTTCACAGGGATGAGCCTCGCAGCCTTGACCGCGGGATAAAGGCTCACCAGGATCCCCAGGAATAAGACAGTTGCGTTGGCAAGGAGGAAATCGCCCCCTTGCAGCACCGGGTAGACCACACGGGGCATGCCTGCATACTCCAGCCCCGCGGCCATGGCCGACAGGTCGATGCCTGTTTCGGAAAGCAGGCTCACGCTCAGGACCCCAAGCAGGCTTCCCGCCGCTGTTCCCAGGAGCAGCAGGAAAAAGGACTCCGTGAGCACTCCCTGAACGATTCCCAGCGGCCTCATTCCAAGGGCCTTTAAGAGCCCGAATTCGCGGATCCGTTCGAAAACCGCCATGAGCAATGTGTTCACAATGCCGAAGCCCATGGCGATGAAGACAACAAGGAACCAGACAAAGATAAAAGTGTCGTAGAGCTCGATGCTCACACGGGCCAGGGGAAGCATCTCCTCCCAGGTCACGATGGTAAGAGGAGGAGTGTCAAGCATGCGTTTCAATTTGTTTGCCGTATCATTGGTCAGGTCGTGGGAGGGAAGAAGCACCGCCGCTTCCGAGATCCCTTGGTCGAGGCCCAGCATGTCGCGGGCTGCGGCCATGGTTATGAAGACGAACTCCTTTTCCGTGGCTTCCAGCTCCGCTCGGAAAATTCCCCGAATGCGGAAGGCGCGGGAGGACACCTCGCCGCCTGTGTCGCGTGACATGAGGACGATGCGGCGGTCGAGCCGGGTCTCGAAGTCCTCGGCCAGTGACGCTCCGACAATAATCCCGTAGAGGTCGTCCGGCACGAGATAATCCCCCTCCTGCACCGCCTCCCCTATAAAGGAGACCCGGGCTTCCCTGTCCGGGTCGATTCCCACCAGGGTCACGCCCTGTGTGTGGCGGGCCGTGTTGGCGATGGCGCTTACTCGAATCCGCTCCGTCCAAAGGGCCCCCGGTGGAAGGGCCTCCTTCAGGGCTCTGGCAACCTGTTCCGGTTCCTTGATGTGGTTCTGAATCACCGGGTCTTCCCGGTAACCTTCCTGCTGGATCTGGAGATGGCCGGTGAGGGTGGAAATGCCGTTTTCAAGGAGCTGGTCCGAGACTCCGCGCATGAGGGCGGCCAGGAAGATCATGCTCCAGACGCCTACCACCACTGCTGCTAGAATCACCAGGGTCCTTCGCGGGTTCCTCCAGATGTTTCGCCATCCCATGAGTATGTGCATGGCTGATTATCCTTCCCTGTCAACCGGCCCGCCTTCTACCTGGTGGTAGAGATCGCCTCCACTGGGCGCAGTTTCAGGACTTTCAGGGCCGGGTAGATTACGGCGAAGGAGGTTATTATGAGCACCACGGCCGATCCCGCCACCGCCGAGAGCAGAGATAGTCTGGGGTACATGCGCTCGGGAAGCCCGAACTGCCGGAGAAGCTCCTCGGTACCTGAAAAGGCGATCCCTTTGGACTGAAAATAGAGAGTGACCGCCGCGCCCAGCAGGATCCCGGCGAAGATTCCCAGGCCGGTCAAGACTCCGCATTCGGAAAGGATCATGCGCGACACCCTTCCAGGGGAGCTTCCCAGGGCAAGCAGCACGCCGAACTCCTTCTTTCGTTCAAAGACCGCCATGAGAAAGGTGTTGAGAACGCTGAATGCGACCACCAGGATGAGGATCGCATAAAATATGAATCCGCTCACCAGGTCCATCTGAATACTCTGGACCAGGCCGGGCATGAGTTCCTTCCAGTCCAGGACTGCGAGACCCCGGCCCGAAAGGTCCGGTTCGGATGACAGGCGGGCCTTGACACGCGGAACGGCGTCCAGGCCGCTGCACAGCACAACCACCTCGTGCACCGCTCCTCGCATGGAGTATATTTCCTGAAATGCCGCCAGGGGTACCTGGACAAAGGTGCGATCGAAGTCGTCCTGACCGCTTTTAAACACCCCCTTCACCAGGACCGCCGAGGCGGCGATGGATCCGTCCCGTCCCTGGCCCAGCAGCACGATTTCGTCGCCTATGTCAACCTTCAGGTTCCGGGCCAGCAGAGCGCCTATGAGGACATGATAGTCGTCTTCAGGAGACAGAAAAGAACCCCTTCTCACAATGCTCTTGAGAGTGGAGACGGACTTCTCTCTTTCCGGATCGATTCCGACCACCATGGCCGCGTAGGTACGGTCCTCGGTGCTCACCAGGGAAAATGCGCCGGCCCTTGCGGTATGGGCCGCTACACCAGGTGTGCGCTCGAGCACGCGGACCACGGCGGCCGGGTCTTCCACGACCTGTCCCATGCGCCGCTTATCATGGTATCCCTCGGCCTGGACCTGGAGGTGTCCGGTATGGACCGATACCGCTGAGTTGATCATGGTGTCGTAGGAACCGAACTGCCAGGACAGCATGAAGATGAGGATGAGTGTGGCAAAGGCGATGGCGGAGAGGGTCAGCACGCTCCGCCTCGGGTTCCGCCATACGTTGCGCCAGGCCATCTGGACTGTGAAGGACTTCATACGGTTCACCGCTCGGGGGTCTTGAGGGCGGACAGTGTGAAGGTGTGATCCGGGATCTCCACGTCAAAGACGACGTCCTTATATTCAAGGAGCGTGTACTCGTCCTCTTCGTCCTCCTTCTGCATCTTCCAGACCGCCGGGAAGAGCTTTCCTCCCATCATCCGGATTTCGCTTGAGGACATTGTCTTGACCGGCTTCAGGTCCTCGTCGAAGAATACCTCTTCGAGAAAAATATGGTCCTCCCTGATTTTCAGCCTCAACATGCCCCATACCACCGGGGCCCTGGGTTTGGGTCGGGACTCGATTATGTAGACCTTCATCCCTTCGTGGGTCTCGGTCCCCACGATCTCGTGATCAAAATCCCGAATCAGGCTGTCGCTCTTGGCCAGGTCGTTGTTGGAGAAATCCGAACCCATCCACGCCTGGCTCATCATGGAAGGCGGGACCTTGATCACCCGGTTCACCTTGGGATTGTACATCCACATCTCCCGCCCTTTTTTCAGGGTGCCGTTCCCCCGGTCCTTTGGCGGGGCCAGGATGCGGAAAAGGCTTTGGTCCTCGCCCCTGGTCCAGGCCTTGATGGTGAAGACCCTCTCCCAGTCAGGGCGGTGGACGGTCATATCCATGGTGCCCATCGAGGTCTCACCCCGGTAGTAGTTGAAGCTGGCCTCCACTACGGCCTGAGCGTTGTCTGCAAGAACAGGGCGTGGGAGGGTAATGAAGGACTGGAAAAAGCATAGCAGAAAGAACAAAACAATGCGTGCCGGGGCGTTCATGTAATTCTCCGTTCAGGATTTTCTTCTGAGGAGCCGCTCGTATGCCTCCTTGAGTTCCACGAAGTCATCCTTGTCCCCGCCGCGGTCGGGGTGGGATTCCATGGCCTGGCGGCGGTAGATCCTGGTGAGTTTCCGGCGGTCCATGCTGCGGAAGGTGTCGGGGTCTATGCCGAGCCGGCTGAAGGCGGCCTTTTCGGCCTCGTCGAACCCCGAGGACCTTATGGGGGGCGAGTAAAACCTGTGTTTATTAATGAAGTCCTCCACATACTCCTGCCACGGGATGCCCCGATCGTAGTCATGATCAAAGTAGAGGACGGCATATCTGACCAGGTAATCATGGAGTATATCGGGACCGTGATCGTCCACCCCCAGGAAAAAGCGCTCGTCACGATTCAGGCGGCATAGGTCTTCGAGAAAGGCCTCGTCCACTCTCTCCGGGTCCAGGGCCCCGGGCCGGTTGCGCGTGATCAGGTGTCTGAAGTGGGTCCGGCAGTCAAGAGCGGTGTAGAGGTAAGGCCTCACTTCCCAGGGTGGGAGTTCCCTCTCCATCTCCTCCAGCATGTGCTCGATCTCGTCGCGGCTCTTGTCGATGAGGACGTTGAGAAAGGGCCAGGGCCGGGCATCAAGGTCTCCAATATCCACCCGGCCGCACCGCAGGTAGTGGATCCGGCGCTTGTCAAAGTCGTGAAGGGCCTGCTGGCGGTGGTACAATTCTTCCCTTGAATAGGCTTTCCAGGGTTTCTTAGAAGGATCGGTGCGTTGAAACTGCTCCACTATCCTGCGTATTCGAGGGTCGAGAAAGGGGATGAAAAGCGACTCCAAGTCGTTGTCTGTAAAGCGTGCACCCAGGTCGCGAAGCTCTTCCTCCAGCCCTTCACGGAGGTGGAAGCTGTTCCCGCCGGGATACTCGATCCAGTCGCCGGGGTCAGGACCCAGGTCCTTGAGCTCCCTGTGCCGCCAGGCGTCCCCACCAGAGTAAGATTCGCTTATCAGGTAATGATTCCCGTCTGTTTCCCGCCTTCGCTTCAAATACATGGACCCCGCCTTCCCGCTTTCCCGACCCTAAGGGGCCGGGGATACGCAACCCCGAGGCCACATGATCGCACAAAGGGAACCATATGAAAAGGCGGCAATCGGGCGTTTAAGGGGCCCTGCGGCGGGACCGGCCTACCGGGGATGGATCGGCGTTTCGGTCACAGAAGCCCCTGCCTTCTTTTCGTAGACCGACATAAGAAAGACCGTGGCGAACGGCTGGGTGAAAAGCCAGCCTATAAACACGGAACCTCCTACAGCCGATAGGCCCGCGTAAATGACCACGATCACGATCTGGTCCACAATATTTTCCGTGGACATTCGGAAGCTCTCCTTTACGGCCTCCACCACGCCCATGCCCTTGTCCGTTATAAGGGGCAGCACGTACAGCAGGAGGAATACCGCCGCCACGGAGGCAATTATACCCGGCAAAACCAGGAGTACGAAACCAATCATGATTACAATGAAAATGACCAGGCCCAGCAGAAACAGGGGCAGGAACAAACGCATATGCGAAAACACGTCCTGGACCCGCGGCTCCCGGCCCTCCCTGACCATGAGGAGGATGGCGTGCATGTAGCCCGCCATGGTAACGGGGGCCAGGATCCCAAAGGTGATAAAGCTTGCCGCGAACATGACGAGCGTCATCAGGATGAGGGGAACAATGTATCGTATGGTCAATTTCCATGCGGTCTCGATATGTGCCTTGAAATCCATGGGGACCTCCCTTCATGCAGGATAATGGTGTGTTATTGCGGAAACGCGTATTAACCTATTACTTGCCGGAGCAGGGAACAAGGATAAAGGAAAAAGGCTGAAGGATAAAGGAAAAAGGTGAAAAG
>CAYVDE010000012.1:0-4602 GCA_964450535.1 uncultured Desulfobacterales bacterium | reverse complement strand
GCAGGGAACAAGGATAAAGGAAAAAGGCTGAAGGATAAAGGAAAAAGGTGAAAAGAGGTGAAGGTGTCGGTGTAAGTGCCGGTGAAAAGCAGAAAACAAGTGATTCCTGTTTCGTGTATGCGCCCTGATATCCTTACCGATCATGAACCGAATGATCTTGTTGTTCCGGCTCACAGCTTGGTTCAATAGTTTGAAAATGAAGGATTTACTTCTTATACCTACCGGTAGGTAGGATTTTTCTTGACCCCTTGTCCCCATTATGGTAATCATGCCCGCTCAGACCATAAAGGTGGTAAATTCATGACCAATAAAGTCGACCGGAGCAACATCGAAACCGAGGCAAGGGAGCGGCTCCTGGATTCCGCTACAGCGCTCTTTGCTGAAAAGGGCTACTCAGCCACATCAGTACAGGAGATTGTGGCGCGGGCCGGAGTGAGCAAGCCCGTGCTTTATTACTATTTTCAGAGTAAGGCAGGGATCTTCCGGGCCATACTGGATCGTGCGGCCCAGATGCAGGAAGATCTACTGGTAGAGATCATGGAGACGCCCGGGACTGCTCTCGACCGTTTTATCCTCATCTACAGAAGAATTTATGAGGGTGTGGCCGAGTATCCGGATCTGTTCCGGCTGATTCACAATCTCCTCTTCGGACCGCCCGATGCGGCGCCGTCCTATGACTTGATGGGGTTTCACCGCCGCATGCTGGATGCGATTCAAATCATATACGTCGAGGGCGTATCCAGGCATGAGGTGATCAAAACGGAATCGGATGAGGTGGGCATGCTGGTCATGGGGCTTTTGGACTTGTGTTTTCATCATGACCAGCTCCTGGGCGGTTTCCCGGACCCGGAGAGACCGGAGAGGCTCCTGAGGCTGGCATTTCGCGGGTTATCCGCTCGCGCTGAGTGAGTCGGCAACGGACGCAGAACCAACCGTTTTTTTCCAAAACAAATAGAAGCTTCAACACGAAGGGCACGAAGAGCACGAAGAGCACGAAGAGAGTCAAAGATAATAAAAACGCCGGACACGTAGATATTTCGTTCTTGGGCATTGAAGAAGCTGAAGTTTTATACGATCAGCTGATAAGACAAAGAGAGCACACCATGAAAAAAGGTCGCATGATATACCGAAGCCTTGGTCTCTGCCTTGCGCTGATTTCCCTGGTCCTCACAATCGGCGGATGCGATCGCCCGGAGAGCAGGGCCGAGGCTGAAAGCGGGAATGGGACTACAACCCGGACCGTTCGGGTATCCATTGAAGAGGTGCGTCCCGGGCCTATTCGCGACATCCTGATTCTGCCCGGTAAGACCGAGGCCTGGGAGGATGTGCGCGTCCCTTCAGATATGGTGGGCAAGGTTGAATGGATAGGCCCCAGTGAGGGTGACGAGGTAAAAAAGGGCGAACTCATTGCCAAGGTGGACGCCTCTTCCCTGAAGGCGGCCCTGGATCAGGCCCAGGCGGCCTTTGACATGGCGGACGATGTTTATCGCCGCCGTGCCGAGCTTTTCGATAAGAAGCTTATCGCCAAGGAGGAACTGGACCGCAGCCGCACGGAGAGGAGTGTGGCCGAGGGCGACCTGAAGCGGGCCAGGGTGGAGTACCAGCGGGGTTTCATCCACACTCCCATTGACGGTGTGGTCAATCACCTCTTCGTGGATAAGGGAGAGTTTATCGGTCGGGGTGACCCCCTGGCGGACATCGTCAATGTTGAGAAGATCAAGGTCAACGTTGACGTGCCGGAGATGGATGTGCGGTTTCTTGAGAAGGGCCAAGACGCCATGGTGCGAATCGACGCCTTTCCGGAAAAACAGATTTTCGGCAAGGTTGACTTTGTTGCCTACAAGGCCGATCCAGCCACCAAGACGTTCAACGTCAAGGTAATTATTCCAAACACCGAACGTAGTATACGCCCGGGCATGATCGCGCGGGCCGCTTTTATGCGCCGCGTGATACCGGACGCGCTGACTGCTCCTCTCTTCGCCCTGGTGGACAGGAGCGGGGAGCGTCTACTCTATGTGGAGAAGGACGGAGTCGTGGAGGCCCGGACCGTGTCCATAGGTGTGATAGAAGGTGATCGCGTCCAGATCACGGAAGGAATCGAGCCCGGCGACCACCTCATCGTAAGGGGACAGAACGATGTGGAAGAGGGAATGAGAGTGGAGGTGAACTAGATGTTCGTCAATGAGGCCGCACTAAAACGGCAGGTAACCGTCCTGGCCCTGCTCGTGTTCATTGTGGTGGCCGGCCTCTATGCCTACATAACCCTGCCGAGGGAGTCCTTTCCGGACATAACCATCCCCTACGTGTTCGTGACCACCACTTACGAGGGCGTGGCCCCCCAGGATATGGAGAAACTGGTCACCATCCCCATAGAGCGTAAGCTCAAGGGGATATCAGACGTGGAAGAGATCCGCTCCACTTCCGCCGAGGGCGTTTCCACGGTAGCCGTCAAGTTTCTTCCGGACGTGGACCTTGACGACGCCCTTCAGAAGGTTCGGGACAAGGTGGACCAGGCCAAGCAGGACCTGCCTGGTGAAATGCCGGACGATCCGGTCATCAAGGAGGTGAACTTTTCCGACCTCCCCGTGATCCGGGTCGTACTCTCCGGGCCGTTCAGCCTGCGCAGGCTTCAGACCTTTGCCGAGGAATTCGAGGATCGGTTCGAGTCCATCCCCGGCGTGCTGGATGCGGTAATCAGCGGAGGCCTCGAGCGGGAGATCCATGTGGAGTTCGACCTGGACCGGGTGAGGGCTTACAACGTGCCCTTTTCGAGCCTAATCAACGCGGTTCGGCAGAGCAACGTGAACATGCCCGGCGGGAGCATGGATATCGGCCAGGGTAAGTACACGGTTCGCGTGCCCGAGGAGTTCAAGCACCCCTCGGAGATCTTCTCTGTTGTGGCTTTTGTCAGGGACGGCAAGCCCATCTATCTGCGTGACGTGGCCACGATCAAGGACAGCCACAAGGACCCCATCACCCGCAGCCGCATGAACGGCGGGCAGAGTGTCACCCTTGGGGTTCAGAAGCGTAGCGGCGAGAACATAGTGCGGGTCACGGATGAGGTCAAAAGGGCGGTCGAGGAGATGTGGCCCCTGATGCCGCCCGACCTCAAGATAGACCTGACAGCGGACATGTCCGACGACGTGCGACTCATGGTGGCGGATCTGGAGAACAACATCCTCTCCGGTCTCATCCTCGTGCTGGCAGTGATCTTCGTCTTCATCGGCGGACGTTCCGCCGTGTTTGTCGCCTTGGCCATTCCCTACTCAATGTTTTTGACCTTTTCTCTTCTCACAGGAATGAGCGTGTCCCTGAACATGGTAGTGCTCTTCAGCCTGATACTGGCTCTGGGCATGCTGGTGGACAACGGCATCGTGATCGTGGAGAACATATACCGCCACATGCAGGAGGGAGAGCCGCGCCGGGAGGCCGCCCTGACAGGCACAAACGAGGTTGCATGGCCCGTGATAACCTCCACCATGACAACCATCGGGGCGTTTGTGCCCATGCTCTTCTGGCCGGGAATCATGGGGGAGTTCATGGGGTTTCTTCCTCTGACCCTGATCCTGGCGCTTACCTCCTCACTCTTTGTCGCCCTGGTGATCAACCCGGTCCTCTCCACCCGCTATCAGAACGTGAAGACGTTGAAGCATGGGAACACCAAAAAAAAGAAGGGCAACAAAGCCCGGGAAGCCCTGCTAAAACGAATATACCTGGTGATACTTAGGCGGGCCCTGGCCCATCGCTTGCTGGTGGTTATATCGGCCTTTGCCCTTCTCGTAGGGTCAATCGCCGCGTATGGGACGTGGGGCAGGGGGATCGAGTTCTTTCCCGATACCGAACCGAGGCGCGCCTATGTTCACATCAAGGCCCCGGAAGGCACCAACCTGGAAGCCTCGGACCGGCTCGTGGCTCAAGTAGAGGAGATTGTCTCGGAATACGATGACATCCGCTACGTGATCTCCAACATCGGCGCCGAAGGAGGAGACCCCTTCAGCCAGGGCGGCACAGGCACCCACATCAGCCGGGTGGTGCTGGATTTCAAGGAATTCCACGAACGTTCCAGGCCTTCCTCGGAGATCATCAGGGAAGTCAGGGAGCGGATCCTTAACTCAATACACGGTGCGGAAATCCAGGTGGAAAAGGAGGAGGAGGGTCCACCCACGGGCCCGCCCGTGAACCTGGAGATATCAGGGGAGGACATCCTCGTCCTGGGGGACCTTGCCGGTCAGGTGCGAAGGGCCGTAAAGGATGTCTCGGGGTTGGTGGACCTGAAGGACAATTTTGTCAAAGGCAAGCCCGAGATACAGGTCCGGGTGGACAAGGAAAAGGCCGCCATCATGGGCCTCGATACCTATACCATCGCCCACACGGTCAAGTCGGGAATAAACGGGGCCAAAGTAGGGGTATACCGGGAGGGCAAGAACGAGTACGACATCGTTGCGAGGCTTCCTGAAAAGGATCGCCGGTCCATCGAGGGCCTGAAGCGGATCACCGTTTCAGGGCCTTACGGTGAGCCGATCCCGCTCACCAGCCTGGCCGAGGTTTCCATCGAGAGCGGACTTGGTGCCATCATGCGGCTTAACCAGAAGCGAATCGTCA